>CAJCIY010000268.1 GCA_903970495.1 Candidatus Melainabacteria bacterium
CCGCGTCGAGCCCGCCGCCGAGCTCGGAACCGCCGCCGCCGATGGACATCCGCTCGTTCATCAGCGTCGTGATCGCGACCCGCCAGCCGTCGTTGACCTCGCCGAGCCGCTCGGAGTCGGGGATCACGACATCGTCGAAGAAGACCTCGTTGAACTCGGCGGAGCCGGCCATCTGCCGCAGCGGCCGCACCGTCACGCCGGGGGCGTGCATGTCGACGACGAACATCGTCAGGCCGCGGTGCTTGGGCAGCGACGGGTCGGTGCGCGCCAGCAGGATGCCGTAGTCGGCGAGGTGGGCGTACGTGGTCCAGACCTTCTGGCCGTTGACCCGCCAGCTGCCGTCGTCGGTGCGCTCGGCCTTCGTCCGCAGTGCCGCGAGGTCGCTGCCGGACGCGGGCTCGGAGAACAGCTGGCACCAGACGTCGTCGGCCCGCAGCAGCCGCGCGAGGTAGCGGTCGCGCTGGTCGGCGGTCCCGTGCGCGATGACCGTCGGCCCGCACATCCCGATGCCGATGGAGTTGATGACGTCGGCGATGCCCAGCCGCGCGCGCTCCTGGCCGACGATCGCGTTCTGCATCGGCGTGCCGCCGCGGCCGCCGTACTCGGTCGGCCACGTGACGCCGACGAGGCCGCCGGCGTAGAGGACGGCCTGCTGCCGGCGGCGCCGCTCCTTCTCGTCACCGTCGGTGCCGGTCAGCTCGTCCCGGTGCTCGGTCAGGTAGGCGCGCACCTGCGTCCGCCAGGCCGCCTCGTCTGGGGTGTCGTCGAAGTCCACGGTGGCCTCTCTCGGCTGTGACGCTGGTCTCACTCGTACGCGGCCACGCTAGCACCGGGGCTACGGTGGTTACCTGCACTGATGCACGGATCTGTCGAAGGGGCGTGACGTGACGACCGCACCGCTGCGGGTCGAGGAGATCGACCTGACCGACGAAAGGTTCTGGGCGCAGCCCTGGCAGCGCAAGCTCGACGCGCTGGCTCTGCTGCGGCGGGAGGCTCCGTTCGCATCCTTCGCCGAGCCCGAGATCTTCCCGGGCCAGCCCCGGGGCCGGGACTACCACGCGATCACCCGGCACGCCGACGTCGTGGCCATGAGCCGGCAGGCCGACGCGTTCAGCTCCGCGCAGGGGGCGATCTCCCTCACCGACCTGCCCGTCGAGCTGAACGAGCTCTACGGCTCGCTCATCAACATGGACGACCCGCGGCACGCGCAGATCCGCCGCGTCGTGTCCCGCGCGTTCACGCCGAAGATGCTGGCCCGGCTCACCGACGACATCGTCGAGGTCGCGCAGCAGTTGGTCGGCGAGGTCGCGGCCGACCCGGCCGGCGAGGTCGACCTGGTCGCGCGGATCTCCTCGCCGTTCCCGCTCACGATCATCATGCGGATGATGGGCATCCCCACCGACCGCTACGACGAGGTGCTGCGGGCCACCAACATCATCCTGTCCGGCGGCGACCCGGAGTTCATGCCCGAGACCGACAACCCGATCCTGCTGTTCCTCGAGGCGGGGCAGTCGCTACGGCAGATCATGCTCGAGCTCGCTGCCGAGCGGGAGGCCTCGCCCACCGACGACGTGACCTCGCAGCTGCTGACCGGGTCGGTCGACGGCGAGCGCCTCACCGTCGAGGAGCTGGCGTCGTTCTTCATCCTGCTCGTCGTCGCCGGCAACGAGACCACCCGGACGGCGACCTCGCACGGCGTCCTCGCGCTGTCCCGTCACCCCGAGCAGCGTGCGGCGTGGGCCGCCGACGTCGACGGCGTCACCCCGACCGCCGTCGAGGAGATCGTGCGGTGGTGCAGCCCGGTGCAGTGGATGCGCCGCACGCTGACCCGTGACCTGACCTACGACGGCCACGAGTTCCTCGCCGGCGACAAGGTGGCGCTCTTCTACGGCGCGGCCAACCGCGACCCCGACGTGTTCGACGCGCCGGACCGGTTCGACGTCCGGCGCAGCCCCAACCCGCACGTCGGGTTCGGCGGTCCCGGCCCGCACTTCTGTCTCGGGGCCAACCTCGCCCGACGCGAGATCGGCGTCGTGTTCGGCGAGCTGTTCCGGCAGCTGCCCGACCTCGAGGTGGTCGGCGAGCCGGAGATGCTGCGCTCCTCGTTCATCAACGGCATCAAGCGGATGACGGTCCGCTACTGAGCTCCGCCACCTACTGAGCTCCGCCACCGACCTCCGTCACCGAGCCGGGCGCACCAGCCCGATCAGCTCCTCGCGCGTACGCCGCCACATCAGGTCGACGGTGCGGTCCTCGGCGACGAAGCGGACCAGGGACAGCCCGGTGATCGCGGACATCGCGGTCGCGATCACCGCGCGCAGGTCCGCCCGGTCGGCGAGCAGCGGTGCCATCGCGACCGACTGCTCGACCACCGACGAGTTGAGCTCGCGGGCGAAGACGGAGAGGTGGTCGCGGAGCTCGGCGTCCGTGCGCGCGGCGACCCACAGCTCGGCGGTCGCGAGGAACATCTCGCCGGAGAACACCTCCCACCAGCGGTCGAGCAGCACCTCGAGCTGCTCCTCGGCCGTCTCGGCCGGCGGCGGCAGGTGCCCGGTCAGGTCGTGGCCGATGCGGTGGGCGAGGTGCGACAGCGCCTCGACGACCAGCTCGGCCTTGGTCGAGAAGTAGTGGGCCTGCGCGCCGCGCGTGACGCCGGCGCTGTCGACGATCTGCGAGGTGGTGAGCCGCGCGTAGCCGTGCTCGACGAGGCCGGCGATGGTCGCGTCGAGCAGCGCGGCCTTCGTCGCCGCACGCCGTTCGGCCTGCGTACGCCGCGACCGCGCCGGGGTCGGTCTCGATGCGGTCGTCACCTGCCCAGGGTCTCACGGAGCAGGGTCGGTTGCGTGCGATCATGCCGGCAACTGCGGAGTCCTGGAGGACGGGTCATGCGGGTGACGGTCAGCGAGGCCTGCGTGGGCCACGGCGTGTGCGAGTCGCTCGCCGACGACGTGTTCGAGGTCGGCGACGACGGCGTCTCCCACGTGCTGCTCGACCCGGTGCCGGTCGGCCGGGAGGACGCCGTCACCGGCGCCGTGCGCGCCTGTCCGGCGCAGGCCCTGTCGACGAGCGCGTAGGTCAGGCCGGCGTCAGCAGCAGCGCCATCGCGGCCGCGAACTGCGACCCGGACACCGGCGCGAAGGTGTCCTGCACGACCAGGCCGTCGACCAGCGCCAGCACGACCTGCGCGAGCTGCCGCGGCGGCATCCGGAACGCCAGCCCGAGCTGGTCCTGCTGCTCGATGAGCAGCGCCTCGATGACGCCGACGAGCGTCCGTCGGACCTCGGCCAGCCGCCGGCGCACGTCGGGGTCGGCGTCGGCGGAGAGCGCGAACTCGGCGGTCGCACGGGCGCGCTGGGGGTGGCCGCCGATGCTGTCGGCGAACCACTCCCCCAGGATCGTCAGTCGCGAGG
>CAJCIY010000269.1 GCA_903970495.1 Candidatus Melainabacteria bacterium
GCACGGCCGCCGCGGAGGTCGCGACGAGCGACGCGCCGCCGATGCCGCCGAGCCGGTACCACCAGCGGTCGGGCGTCAGCCGGAGCTGGGCGCGGGCGTCCCGCAGCGCCCCGGTCGCGAGGGCGTACGCGAGCAGCGCGACGGTGCCGACCGCGAAGGAGATGGCGGCCGCGACCAGCGGGGCGCCGCGGTGGTGGCTGCCCACGGCGCCGGACAGGTCGCCGTTGATGCGGCTCTGGGTGGCGAGCAGCGCGCCGGCGACGACCGTGGTCAGCAGCGCCGACGCGGACCTCACTCGACGATCTTGCGGATCGGCAGCTCGAGGATGTCCCGGGCGCCGGCGACCTTCAGCGCGGGGATCAGCGTGTTGATGCCGTCCTTCGGCACGACCGACTCGACCGCGCGCCAGCTCTCGTCCCGCAGCGCCAGGATCGTCGGCGTGGACAGGCTCGGCAGCGCGTCGAGCACCGCGTCGAGGTTCGCCTGCTGCACGTTGAGCTTGAGGAGCACCTGGCCGCGGGCCCGCAGCGCCGCGGCCAGCAGGAGCGCGATGTCGTCCATCGCCGCGCGCTTGTCCGGGTCCTCGTAGGACTCTCGCCGCGCGATCAGCTCGGTGCGCGAGGTGAGCAGCGTGTCGATGATCCGCAGGCCCGCCTTGCGCAGCGACGAGCCGGTCTCGGTGAGGTCGACGATCGCGTCGACGATGTCGGGGACCTTGGCCTCGGTGGCGCCGGCGCTGGCGAAGACCTTCGCCTTCACCCCCTTGTCGGCGAGGTGCCGGGCGGTGAGGTTGGGCATCTCGGTGGAGATGCGTACGCCCTCGGGCAGGTCCTCGGTCTTCTGCCAGGGGCTCGCCTGCGGCACCGCGAGGACCACGCGCACCGGCTTGTCGGTCGCGCGGCCGCCGCCCAGCTCGCCGAGGCTCACGACGTCGGCGCCGGTCTCGGTGATCCAGTCGCGGCCCGAGATGCCGAGGTCGAACACGCCCTGCTCGACGAAGACCGGGATCTCCTGCGGCCGCAGGAAGCGGACGCGCTCGATCCGGGGGTCGTCGACCGACGCGTGGTAGTCGCGGTCCGAGCCCCGGATGACGGTGAGGTCGGCCGCGGCGAACAGGTCGAGGACCTGCTTCTCGAGCGATCCCTTCGGCAGCACCAGGCTCAGCACGCCAGCAAGGGTACGGGAGCCGGCCGGCCGGATCTGTCAGCGCGTGACGCGGTCCCGGCCACTCGGGACGCTGACAGGTCGACGGGTCGTGGCGGCCCTCGGACCTGTCAGCGCCGAACGCGGGCCGGGGCACGCGTGGCGCTGACAAGTCCCGGGACCGGTGCGACCCTGGTCGGCATGTGCCGGAACATCCGTACGCTCTCGAACTTCGACCCGCCCGCCACCGGCGACGAGGTGCATGCCGCGGCGCTGCAGTACGTCCGCAAGGTGAGCGGGCAGCAGGCGCCGTCGGCCGCGAACCGCGAGGTCTTCGACCGGGCCGTCGCCGAGGTCGCGCACCTCACCCGGCACCTGCTCGACGACCTCGTCATCGCGGCGCCGCCGCGCGACCGTGCGGTCGAGGCGCAGAAGGCCCGCGCCCGCAGCGAGGCGCGCTTCGGCCCGCGCGCGAGCTAGCGCCGGTCAGCGCTGCAGCAGCAGTCCGGTCTCGAGCGCGGCGAGGGTCGCCTCGCGGCCCTTGTCCTCGGCCGAGTCGGGGAAGCCGGCGCGGTCGCGCGCCTGCTCGATCGTGTCGCAGGTCAGCAGCCCGAACCCGACAGCCGTGCCGTTGTCGAGCGCGACGCGCGTGAGCCCCTGGGTCGCCGCGGACGAGACGAACTCGAAGTGCGGCGTCCCGCCGCGGACGACGAGGCCGAGCGCGACGACGACGTCGTGGTCGACGCACATCCGGTCCGCGACCACGGGCAGCTCGAACGCCCCGGGTACGCGGATCACCGACGGCGTGGTGCCCGCCGCCTCGCAGGTCTTCACCGCCGAGTCGAGCAGCTGGTCGGTGATCTCGGCGTACCACCGGGTCGCGACGATCGCGACCCGCAGCCCGCTGGCATCGAGCTCGTCCGCTTCGGGTGCGCCCTCGCCGCTCATCGAGCGTTCCTGCCGACCGGACGCGCGTCGCCGACGCTTCCAAGCCGCGCCATCGGCGACGGGCGTGAGCGTGGGCCAGAGCCGACGGTGGCGGTCTTGGAGGCGTTGACGGCAGGTGCTGCCCCGAGACCGGTCACTGCTCGTCGCTCCCGGTCGGCGTGCTGAACATCGTCGGCAGCCCCGGTAGGTCGTGGCCCATCCGGTCGCGCTTGGTCGTCAGGTAGCGCAGGTTCTCCGGCGTGGCGTGCACCGGCAGCGGCTCGCGCCCGATGATCGTCAGGCCGTACCCCTGCAGGCCGGCGCGCTTGGCCGGGTTGTTGGTCAGCAGCCGCATGGTCCGCACGCCCAGGTCGACGAGGATCTGCGCGCCGACGCCGTAGTCGCGGGCGTCCGCCGGCAGCCCGAGGTCGAGGTTCGCGTCGACGGTGTCGGCCCCCGCGTCCTGCAGCTGGTACGCCTGCAGCTTGTGCAGCAGCCCGATCCCCCGACCCTCGTGGCCGCGGACGTACAGCACGACACCGCGGCCCTCGGCTGCGACGGCGGCGAGCGCGGCGTCGAGCTGCGGGCCGCAGTCGCAGCGGCGGGAACCGAACACGTCGCCGGTGAGGCACTCGGAGTGGACCCGGACGAGGACGTCCTCGCCGTCGCCGATCTCCCCGCGTACGAGGGCGATGTGGTCCTTGCCGTCGAGGGTCGAGCGGTAGCCGACGGCCCGGAACGTGCCGTGGGCGGTGGGGATGGTGGCCTGGGCGATCGACTCGACCTGCGACTCGTACCGGCGTCGGTAGGCGATCAGGTCCGCGATCGAGATGAGCACCAGCTCGTGCTCGGCCGCGAACACCTGCAGCTCCTCGAGCCGCGCCATGTCGCCGTCGTCCTTCTGCGACACGATCTCGCAGAGCACGCCCGCGGGCCGGAGACCGGCGAGCCGAGCGAGGTCGACGGCCGCTTCGGTGTGCCCGGGCCGGCGGAGCACGCCGCCCTCCTTCGCCCGCAGCGGCACGACGTGACCCGGCCGGGTGAAGTCGGTGGCATCGGACTCGGCCGCCGCCAGCAGCCGGATCGTGTGGGAGCGGTCGGTCGCGCTGATGCCGGTCGAGACGCCCTCGCGCGCGTCGACGGTCACCGTGTACGCGGTCCCGCGCTTGTCCTGGTTGGAGTGGAACATCGGCGGCAGGTCGAGCCGGTCGCAGTCCGACTCCTGGAGCGGCACGCAGACGTAGCCGGAGGTGTAGCGGACCATGAAGGCCAGCAGCTCCGGCGTCGCGTGCTCCGCCGCGAAGATGAGGTCGCCCTCGTTCTCGCGGTCCTCGTCGTCGACGACGACCACCGCGCGGCCGGCCTTCACCTCGGCGATCGCCCGCTCGACGAGGTCGAGCCGCACCTGCGGGTCTACCGCCTCCGCGGTCACTTCTGGCTCCCCGTGCTCGTGGGTCGCGCCGCGAGCGGCGCTCCCATCAGCCGCTCCACGTACTTCGCCACCACGTCGACCTCCAGGTTCAGCCGCGTACCGGGGGTGGCCCGGCCGAGGGTCGTACGGGACAGCGTCTCGGGGATCAGGCACACGTCGAAGTCGTCGGCACCGGCGCGGGCGACCGTGAGCGAGGTGCCCGAGACGGTGATCGAGCCCTTCTCCACGACGTAGCGGGCGAGGTCGGCCGGCAGGCTGATCGTCACGGTGTCCCAGTGCTCCTCGGGCGCCCGGCCGGTCACGACGCCGACGCCGTCGACGTGGCCCTGGACGAGATGGCCGCCGAGGCGGTCGGAGAGGCGCACGGGTCGCTCCACGTTGACGACGGTGCCGGCCTTCGCGTCCCCGAGGGCCGAGCGCTTGAGCGTCTCCCCCATGACGTCGAAGCGCACCTCTTCGCCGGCGTAGGCCGTCGCGGTGAGGCAGACGCCGTCGACCGCATACGAGTCGCCCTGCTTCGCGTCCTCGAGCAGGGCGGCCGGCAGCCGCAGCGTCAGCACGGCCGAGCCGGCCTGCTCGGTCACGGCGACGACCTCGCCGAGGGTCTCCACGATGCCGGTGAACATCAGCGCTGCTCCTGGGTCGGTCGGGCGGTGATGCGCAGGTCGGGCCCGAGCTGGCGTACGTCGGTGATCGCGAGCCGTAACGCCAGATCGATGCTCGGCCATGCCCCGGTCTGGAGCGCGGCGGTCCCGGCGCCGAGCAGCGCCGGGGCGACGTAGGCGACCACCTCGTCGACCAGGCCGGCCGCGGCGAAGGCGCCGGCCACCGTCGGTCCGCCCTCGACGAGCACGTGCCGCACGTCGCGGTCCCACAGCTCGGCGAGCAGCTCCTTGGGCTCGGCCGCACTGACCAGGGCGGGGTGGATGCGGGCCGTCGCGGGGACGCGGCCACGACGGTCGAGGACGACGCGGAGCGGCTCGCGCGACTCGGGCGCGCCGCGGACGGTCAGGGCGGGGTCGTCGGCGAGCACGGTCCCCGAGCCGACGACGATCGCCCCGACCTCGCCGCGGAGGCGGTGGGCGTCGGCGCGGGCCTCGGCGCCGGTGATCCAGCGGCTGGTGCCGTCGGCCGCCGCGGCGCGGCCGTCGAGCGAGGCCGCGAGCTTGAGCGTGACGTACGGGGTGCCGCGGCG
>CAJCIY010000270.1 GCA_903970495.1 Candidatus Melainabacteria bacterium
TCGACGACGGCGAAGAGCGCCGCGACTGCTGCTACCGCCGCAGGCAGGTCGTTGCGACTCAGCATCAGCCCGAGCGATGCTGCACCGCCCACCGTCCAGAGTCGTGCCGCAGCGCGCGCGCTCGACCCGCCTCGGCGCAGCAGCATGGCCTGCACCGCCGCGTCGAGGACCAGTCCCTCCGCGAGGTACGTCAGCAGGAATGCGGTCTCGCCGACCTGCTTGAGCGGAAGCAGGAGGAACAGCACCGTCGCCGGCGGGTACTCGTACGCGAAGTCGCGATAGGGGACCCGTCCCAGCCAGAGCGCCTGGTGCGCGTCGTAGTAGACGGAGCGGACGTCCGAGGCAAGCGGCTCGATGCCGATCCACGGGTTGGGCAGGACACTCGCGAGGATGACGAGCACGCAGAAGGTCCGCGTCGCGGCCCACGCGCACCACAGAGCGCGCACCGAGAGACCGGCCTGCCACGCGACGAGTCGGTGGCCCCCGGCGCTCCGGGCACGCCCCGAGGGTCGTACGAGGCTCGCTGCTGTCACGCACTGGTGCTCGGCGTCCTCGGACCGCATCTGAATCGGTCAAGCGGCAGGCCCGCGCCGTCGAAACACCGGGGGTGCACGTCCTCGGCAGCCTTCGTCGGCATCGGTACACGGTCGTTGCTGTCGTCTTCGTCGTGTGCGCCCTCGTCGGCGACCGGGATGAGGGAGATCTCGAGTACTTCTGGATCGCCGAGCACCTGTTGTTCCACGGAGCCGGCCTCGGTGCCTACGTTGCGCGGCCAGACCTGCAGATCGGTCCGCTGGCCCTGATCGGGGGGAGCCTGCTGAGCGCGGCGACGGGGAGCCACCTGGTCTTCGCCTCGCTCGTCTTTGCGCTCACCCTGCTGCTGCTGACGATGCGTTCGCTCGACGGGCTGATCCAGGACCGCGGCGGCGATGTCGCACGTCCTCAGGTCGCCCTCACGTTCGGCGGCGTCGCCCTCGCCGCGAGCTGGGCGGTCGTCGTACCGGGATGGGGCCACCTCGACGACCTGGCGGCGCTTCTGGCGCTGGTCGCGGCCGTCCGTGCCGCTGCGCGCGGGGAAGGACTCCGCACCGGCTTGTTCCTCGCGGTCGCGACGGACTGCAAGCCCTGGGGCCTGTACGCCGCGGCGCTCGTCGTCGTGGTTCCCGGTGCTGGCGAGCGTCTCCGGGCGCTCGGCGCGCTGGCCGTGGGGATCGGCGTGTGCTGGCTCCCGTTCGTCGTCGGCGATCCCGCGACGCTCGGCGCGCTGGGGCGCTTCCAGATCCCTGCCGACGCGGCCTCGCTTCCCTACCTCCTGGGTTACCACGCCACGGACCCCTCCTGGACCCGAGCCGCCCAGCTCGGACTGGCCACCGTGCTGGTCCTGCTCTGTGCGCGTTCGGGCCGCTGGGACCTCGTCCTGCTCTGCGTCGCGATCAGCCGGCTGCTCCTCGACGGTGGCGTCTACCCGTACTACGACGTCGAGCTGGTGCTCGGCGCGCTGGTAGCCGACCTCGCGGCAGCGGGTCGCAGCTCTTCCACGTACGTCCCGTACCTCCCCACCGCGCTGTTGGCGTGGGTCGGGATGGAGGTGACCCACCAGGTCGCGGACGCGACTGCAGCGCTGGGGGTGCGATGCGCGGTCTACGCGATCCTCCTGGGGGCCGCCGTCGTGCGCGGTCGGGCGGCAGCGTCCGCGCAGGTCGCGTACGACGGCATACCTGCACCGATGGCTCTCAACTCCGACGTGCTCACGGCCGACACCTGACCGGAGGGCGCACCTGTGCCCGGAGGAGGACCAGTGGACGGCAACGTCACCCCGCCCGTGGGTGAGCTCCCGGCTCGTCAGCCGGGGAGCCACCTGAGCAGCGGTCTCAGCTCGACCGGCCAGGAAACCGCTGCGACGCCGTCGCGGGGCTTCGTGCCGGCCGTGACGGTCACACCGACCACGGCCGCCCCGCCCACGGTGCGGCCGCCGTCGGCGATGCCGCCGCCCCCGAGCGCGATGCCGACGAGTCCGCCCCCGAGCGCGCCGCCGTCCGCCCCCCCGTCGGCGCCGCCCAGCGCCCCTCCCGCTGCCGCCCCCCAACCGACCGCCCCGTCGATGACCAAGCCGCCCGCCGCGCCGCAGCAGCAGGTCCGCTCCGGCATGGGCGACGAGTTCGGTGAGACCTCGTCCGCCGTCCTGACCGACCTGCTGATCGAGATGCTCGAGCGGGGTGCGTCCGACCTCCACCTCACCGGTGGTGCCAAGCCCACCATCCGCTTGCACGGCGCCCTGATCCCGCTCGAGAACAACGCCGAGATGACACCGCCGGCCCTGCAGAAGATGATCTACTCGATCCTGACGCAGAAGCAGCGGGAGCGCTTCGAGGAGATCCTCGAGCTCGACTTCGCCTACGCCGTGCCCGGCCGCGCGCGCTTCCGCGTCAACGTCTACCGCCAGCGCGACACGCTGGGTGCCGCGTTCCGGCTGATCCCGTACGAGATCAAGAAGCTCGAGGACCTCGGCGTCCCGCCTGCGGTCGGGAACTTCGCGATGCTGCCCCGCGGCTTCGTCCTGGTCACCGGGCCGACCGGCTCGGGCAAGTCGACCACGCTCGCCGCGATCGTCGACCTCGCCAACCGGCAGCGCCGCGACCACATCATGACCGTCGAGGACCCGATCGAGTTCCTGCACCAGCACCAGAGCTGCCTGATCAACCAGCGCGAGGTCGGCGAGGACACGCTCTCGTTCCAGAACGCGCTCAAGCACGTGCTGCGACAGGACCCGGACATCATCCTGGTCGGTGAGATGCGTGACCTGGAGACCATCTCGGTCGCACTGACCGCGGCCGAGACCGGTCACCTGGTCTTCGCGACCCTGCACACGCAGGACGCGGCCCAGACCATCGACCGCGTCATCGACGTCTTCCCCCCGCACCAGCAGCAGCAGATCCGGGTGCAGCTCGCCGGTGCGCTGCAGGGCGTCGTGTGCCAGACGCTCTGCAAGACCCGCGACGGCCGCGGTCGGGTCGTCGCGACCGAGATCCTCACGGCCACGCCGGCCATCCGCAACCTCGTCCGCGAGGGCAAGACGCACCAGATCTACTCCGCCCTGCAGGCCGGTGCGAAGCACGGGATGAACACCATGGACCAGTCGCTGTCGGAGCTGGTCAAGACGGGTCGCATCTCGTACGAGCAGGGCCTGGAGAAGTGCCACCACGTCGAGGACTTCACCCGGCTCTGCGGCCGGGCCTGAGAGAGGCTGCCATGTCTGTCGCCACGTTCTCGTACTCGGTCCGGGACCGCTCCGGCAAACTCGTCTCGGGCTCCATGGACGGCGAGTCCAAGGCCTTCGTCGTCGCGAAGCTCCGCCAGATGGGATACGCACCGGTCTCCGTCGACCCCGCGAACGGCGGGCTGTCGAAGGAGCTGACGATCCCGGGCTTCGGCGGCCGGGTGAAGATGAAGGAGCTCGCGATCATGGCGCGGCAGTTCGCGACCATGATCAACTCCGGTCTGTCGCTGCTGCGGGCGCTGACGATCCTCACCGAGCAGACCGAGAACAAGAAGCTCAAGGAGACGCTGGCCGGCGTCTGCAAGGACATCGAGAGCGGCAACGCGCTCTCGAGCTCGCTGGCCCAGAGCCCGAAGATCTTCCCGCCCATCATGATCAACATGGTGAAGGCGGGCGAGGTCGGCGGCTTCCTCGACCAGGCGATGCAGCAGGTGGCCGAGAACTTCGAGGCCGAGGTCAAGCTGCGCAGCAAGATCAAGTCGGCGATGACCTATCCGGTCGTCGTCCTGATCTTCGCGATCCTCGCCGTGATCGGCATGCTGCTGTTCATCGTCCCGACCTTCGCCAGCATGTTCGTCACCCTCGGCAGCTCGCTGCCGGCGCCGACCCAGATCCTGGTCGACCTCTCCAAGATCCTGAAGACCGGCTTCCCCGTCTTCATCATCCTGGTGGTCGCTGCCTTCGTGGTCTGGAACAAGATCCGGCTCGACGACCGCGTCCGCAACATCGTCGACCCACTGAAGCTGAAGCTGCCGGTGTTCGGCCCGCTGTTCCAGAAGGTCGCACTCGGGCGATTCGCCCGCAACCTCGGGACCATGGTCCGGTCGGGTGTGCCGATCCTGCAGGCGCTCGACATCGTGGGGGAGACCTGCGGCAACATCGTGCTGACCCGTGCGGTGCGCGACGTCAAGGAGAGCGTGCGCCTCGGCGAGTCGCTGTCCGGGCCGCTCGCGCAGCACGACGTCTTCCCATCGATGACCGTGCAGATGATGTCGGTCGGCGAGGACACCGGCGCCCTCGACACGATGCTGCACAAGATCGCCGAGTTCTACGACCAGGAGGTCGAGGCGACGACCGAGGCGCTGACCGCGCTCATCGAACCGCTCATGATCGTGTTCATCGGGGCCATCATCGGCGGGATGATCGTCTGCCTCTACCTGCCGATCTTCGACATCTACAACCACATCAATAGCTGATGGGCGCGCACGACCTGCGCGCGGTGACGAAGAGGCGCAGGTTTCGCCTCATTGAGCATGACGAGTCGGGCTTCACCCTCATCGAGCTGCTCGTCGTGATCATCATCATCGGCATCCTCGCGGCCATCGCCATTCCCGTCTTCCTGAATCAGAAGAAGAAGGGCTACGAGGTGTCGGAGAAGACCGACCTCCACACCATCGCGTACGAGATCGAGTCCTACTACGCCACGACCGACGACTACACCCTGGTGCCCTTCGGATCCGCCACCGGTGCTAGCACCAAGCCCACCATCACGGGCCCAGGCGTCAACGTCGGCGGCGACTCCATGAGTCTCAGCAGGGGCAATACGGCCACGTTGCTCGCGGCCGGACTGAACGGCTACTGCGTTTCGGTCTCCAACACCAACACGAGCACCATCTGGTACTTCGACTCCCTCGGCGGCGGACTCACCAAGACAGCATGTCCGGTCCCCGGGGGCAAGACCTACTGAGCCGCAGCAACCCTGCCCTCGCAACGGGCAGCCGGCGTTGTGCCGGCTGCCCGTTCGCGTATCCGAACGGGTTGTGACGCGGCCGCCGGACGGCGGCGATTAGCCCTCTCGCAGCAGTGTGAAAAAGCATTCAAGGTCTCGCCCTCAGCACCCGATTCTCTGGGTGTCCAAGCAGAGCCGCACGGCCGAGCAAAGAGCACACCCGTCGCGAGACGGGGCCGCAGAGCCAGGGGACCCCAGTGGTCAGCCCAGCCGCCTCGACCGGCACCCCTCACGGGGAGCCGCGCAAGAGGACCCGTGTAGTCCGCGTGACCCGCGCGGCTCGACCTCTCCCGAAGGGAACCACAGCAATGCTCGCTCGCATCCGCAAGTCGATCGACGAGAACGACGAGGGCTTCACCCTCATCGAGCTCCTCGTCGTCATCATCATCATCGGCATCCTCGCCGCCATCGCCATCCCGGTCTTCCTGAACCAGCGGAAGAAGGGCTACCAGGCCTCCGAGAAGTCGGACCTCCGCACGGTGGCCAACGAGATGGAGACCTTCTACACCGACAACCAGACCTACCTGGGCGCTGTCGGTGGCAACAGCGCCAGCACCGGCACCATCACCAGCGGCACCTCGATCGGCAGTGACGTCATCTCGCTGTCACAGGGCAACACGATCAACATCCTCAAGTCCGGCAACAACGGTTACTGCCTGAAGTCGACCAGCACCAAGGACACGGCGGTCAACTTCTACTACAACAGCCTCGCGGGCGGTCTCCAGACCGGCACCGCGACCTGCGGTGGAACGGGCGACACCTCCGCTTACTAAGCACGGTGCTCTGCGACCCCGGACCTTCTGGTCCGGGGTCGCAGTGCGTCCGGGCCCCGATGCGTCGAACACAGAGCGCTCCCCGATGTGGCGTCTCAACTCAACGAGACGGCTTGCAGTGCCGAAGGGATCGACGTGCCCCTCCGAACCGCCCTGAGCAACCAGCTGCTGAGATGGCGCTACCCCACGTTGCTGCTGTGGTCGCTGCCCTGGCTCCTGCACGGCCTGCGTTTCCGCGAGCCGCACGGGGACTGGCTCTATCTGGAGATCGGCGCGCGGACGCTCGTCCACCACCGTCAGACGTC
This sequence comes from Candidatus Melainabacteria bacterium, assembly GCA_903970495.1. Taxonomy (GTDB): domain Bacteria; phylum Actinomycetota; class Actinomycetes; order Mycobacteriales; family CAJCIY01; genus CAJCIY01. The sequence continues at coordinate 6,085 of CAJCIY010000270.1, forward strand.
TATCGCGGGTCCGGCGCTCCACCTCTACGTGACCAACTTCGAGGTCCAGATGGGACCGCCTGCGCTCCTGCTGGGGGCACCGTTCGAATGGCTCCCGGAGCAGCTGGGCGGCCATCTGGCGGGGGTCTTCCTCGCGTTGCTGCTGCTTCCGTCGCTGTGGTTGATCGAGCGCGCCGTCGGCGTCGGCCTCGGGGCCCGGGCGGTGCAGACCCGACTGCTGCTGGCCGGACTCGTCGCCGTGCCCGTCTGGACGTACGAGACGGAGTACTGGGGGCACATCGACGACGTACTGGCACTGTTGGCGATGGCGGCCGCCTGCTTCCTCGTGAGCCGCGGTGATCACGAGGTCCTCGCGGGCGTCATCCTCGGCACCGGGGTCGCCGCGAAGCCGTGGGCGGTGATCCTGCTGCCACTGCTCTTCGCCTACGCGCGCCCGCAGCGACCCCGTGCCGTCCTCGCCTTCGTCGTCGCCGCGCTCGGGTGGTGGCTGCCGTTCGTCCTTGCTGACCCGGCGACCGTGCATGCTCTCGGCACCCTGCGCCTGTTCATGGTCAACGGACCCACCTGGCACCTGTTCGGCCTCGGGACCGGCCGGGCCCCAGGCTGGATCCGACCCGTGCAGCTGCTCGGTGGCCTCGGTCTCTCCACCGTCGTGGTCCGACGCTGCGGTTGGCAGGCGGTACCCATCGTCGCGATGGCCTGGCGGGTGACGACGGACCCCTACGACTGGCCCTACTACGCGCTCGGCCCGCTGCTCGGCGCGGTGCTCTGGGATGCGCAGCGGCGCGCGGGCGGCCGATGGTCGCTCGTGCCGTGGGCGACGCTGAGCGCCCTCGTCGTCGAGTTCGTCGTCGAGCGGGAGCTGCACCAGGCTGCGCCCGCCCTGCGGCTGGTGTGGTTCGTCGGGCTGACCGCGAGCGTGCTGGCCGGCGCCCGGACGGCCCGCATCACCGAGAGGCAGGCCTCCGCGAGCGCGCAGTCCCCGGGTTGGGACTCGTTCCGCTCGGAAGCGAGTGCGCCCATGGACACAGCGCGGCCGGTGACTGCTCCGATCGCCTCTTAGGTACGAACCGGGTCAGACCGATGTCTCCATCAGCCTGACAACCACTGCCACGACGCCGTCCCGGCCCGACGACGAAGGACCACCCATGCTCGCTCGCATCCGCACGTCCATCGACGAAAGCGATGAGGGCTTCACCCTCGTCGAGCTCCTCGTCGTGATCATCATCATCGGCATCCTCGCCGCGATCGCCATCCCGGTCTTTCTGAACCAGCGGAAGAAGGGCTACCAGGCCTCCATGAAGTCGGACCTCCGGACCGTCGCGAACGAGATGGAGACCTACTTCACCGACACGCAGACCTACCTCGGTGCCTACAACTCGACCGGGACCATCAGCGGCAGCGCGTCGACAGGGACCCTCGTCCAGGGCAGCGCGAACTACATCGGCACCAGCTCGATAAACCTCTCCGCCGGCAACACCGTCTCCATCGTCGCGTCCGGCAGCATCGGCTTCTGTCTGAAGGCTGCCAGCGTCAGGTCCGCGAGCGTCTTCTTCTACTACGACAGCACCAAGGGCGGTCTGCAACCGGCGACCGCGACGGGCTGCAGCGGCACCTACAGCTGACGAGGTCCGCGCCGCGACCGCTGCGCCGATCGGCCCTCAGGTCTGTGGGGGAGCGGACCGATGCACTCCAAGCACATCCCGATGACCCTGTGGAGGACCCGGTGCGGCTGCCCGTCCGCGGATTGCGGCGCCTTCGGGCTGGCGCGACCGGCGACGAGGGCATCACGCTGCTCGAGGTCGTCATCTCCCTGCTCATCATCGCCGTGGTCATGTCCTCCGCGGCGGGCTTCTTCATCAACGGGCTGCGCAGCACCGGCGGGCAAAGCTCACGGCAGGTCGCCATCTCGCTGACCAACCAGCAGCTCGAGACGGTCACCGCGATCCCGGCCAACCAGCTGCTCACCGGGCGGACGTCGGCAGCCGTGACGGCGCTGCTGGCCACCGACACCGGTGGGGTGCTCACCGGACGGGACGACACCAGCAACAGCACCACTGCCTCCTACGACTACGACCCGACCGCGACGGCGGCGAGCACCCCCACGGTGCCGACCACCACGACGGTCAAGCAGAACAACGTCAGCTACACGATCCGTACGTTCATCGACCCGTGCTGGCTGCCGACCGGCACGTCCACGTCCACGAACGCCACCCGCAACCTCGCCTGTGTCGCCTCGTCGTCGCCGCCGTCCGGCGCGCCCAGCGTGTCGATGGAGTACCGCGTGACGGTCGCGACCGGCTGGGTCGGCGGTCCCAGCACCAACTGCGCCGGCGGCTGCTCGTTCAACGACAGCACCATCATCGACCCGAACAGCGACCCGGCCTTCAACAGCAACATCTCGCAGCCGACGCTCACCGGCGTCACGCCGACGCCGGTCGGTGCGAGCTCCTCGCAGCTCCTGACGCTGACCGGTACGAACTTCGTCTCCGGCGCGAGCGTCACCATCGCCTGCACCGGCTGCTCGGCGACGGTGGGCGCCATCGACCAGACCACGAACACCGGTTCGTCGATCAAGGTGCCGGTGACCTTCGGCGCCGGCTCGGGCACGGCGACGATCAGGCTCACCAACCCCGACGGCGGAACGGCCGTCATCGCGCTGACCGTGAACCCGCCGCCCGTCATCACGACGTACTCGCCGGCGTTCGTGGGCGCGGGCACGCCGACAACGGTGACCGTCACCGGCACCGGGCTGGCAGCGACGCCCAGCGTGACCGCGACCGGCGGGACGGTCGGGCTCGTGACGTACGCGGCTGGCAGCCTCTCGTTCAGCTACACCGGGACCAGCAGCACGCCGTCCCCGGTGTTCACGGTGACCAACCCCGACGGCGGCACCACAACGTTCTCCGGCATCAACGTCGTGGGCGGTGCGACGGTCGTGTCGTTCACGCCGGTCACGGCGCGGTACGTGATGCTCAACATCACGCAGTTCGGTGCGGCGCCGTCGAGCCAGGCCGGCACCTACTACGCGCAGCTGGCGGAGATGCAGGTCTTCAGCTCGGCGTCCGCCACCACCAACCTGGCCTTGGGCCGCGGCGTCACGGGGAACAACGACCTCGGCGGCTTCGGCTGGTACCTGGGGCTCTTGACCGACGGTGTGACGAACACGAACAACGCCCTCGCTCACGGCTGGACGACGACGGGCAGCAGCAGTCAGACCGCCTCGCCGCCGGCGTACGTCGTCATCGACCTCGGCTCGGTGCAGACCGTCGGCAGCGTGACGCTGTGGGGACGCACGGACCTCGCCAGCACCACGGGCGGCACCGCGTCGTTCCCCGCGCACTTCACGATCCAGGTGTCGTCGACGAGCCCCACCGCCGGCTTCACCACGGTGTCGAGCCAGTGATGCGAACCATGACGGAGCTGGCCGCCCGCCGTCGCCGGGGGGCGGTCGCCGACGAGGGCTTCACCCTGGTCGAGCTGCTGTGCGCGATGTTCCTGTTCGCCGTCGTCCTCGTGTTGATCTCGAGCGCGACCCTCTCGATGGTGCACTCGCTGCGCAAGGAGCAGGGCCAGGCCGACAACCTCGACGGGGCCCGCAAGGCGCTCGAGCTGCTCGACCACCAGACCCGCTACGCGAACGCGATCACGCAGCCCGGGCTCGGCACGTCGAGCACCGCGCAGTACATCGAGTTCCAGACCGGCAACACGGTGACCGCGGCCTTCCCGAACCCGCCGCAGACCTGCTACCAGTGGCGGCTCAACCCGACCACCCAGCTGCTGCAGTACCGCAGCTGGCCCGCGGTGGCCTCGACCGCAGCCGCCACGTCGGGCGGATGGCAGACGCAGCTCACCGGAGCCGTCGTCAGCGGGAACACGGCGGTCTTCGCGACGAACGCCCTGCCGGTCGGCACCCCCGCCGCGAAGAACGGTCTCCTTCACGCTTCGCTGACCATCACCTTCGGAGCGAAGCACGGAAACCCGAGCACGACGACGACCAACACCCTGACGCTGACAGCCGTCGACACGACCAGCCTCGCCACGAACACCAGCGTCTGCACGCCGAGCACCATCGACGGGGGAGCAGACCGCCCATGACCCGCCAGCGCACGATGAACCGCCGCTCCCTGATGGGGCTGCTGCAAGACCGGATCCGCGGCGAGCAGGACCCCGAGTCCGGCTTCGCGATGATCTTCACGCTGCTGCTGATCTTCATCGTCGCGGCGCTGTCGATCGCGGTAGCCGGCATCGTCTACAACGAGTCGAAGCCCACCCAGCAGCAGCGCAAGACCGTCGCCACCGTCGATGCCGCGTACGCCGGACTGCAGGTCGCCCTCGGCCAGATCCGCTCCGCGAACTCCGGCGGCGCCGGCGTGCTCACGGGGCTGCGCTGCACCGGCGCGACCGCGGCGACCTTCGTGTCCAACGGCACGGCAGCGCAGACGACGTCGGGCGTGACCTACACCGGGACCGTCAACACCACCAGCGGAAACACGGCGTCCGCGGGCAACAGCGCCTACGCGGTGTCCGTGTCCTACTACGCCACCAACCCGACGGGGCAGAACGTCAGCTGGCTGGCCAGCAACGCCCTGAAGTGTCCCCTCGCGCAGGTCCCGGACTACGCCTACCTGCAGTCGCACGGCGTCGTGAACAACCAGACGACCGTGTCGGGCGACCGCACCGAGCACGCGACCTACCAGTTCTCGACCACGAACCTCAACGTCCCCGGCGGTCGGATCAAGAACGGCGCCGGAACCATGTGCTGGACGGTGCCGTCGAGCAACGTCGGGGTCGGCTCGCCGGTCACCTGGGCGCCGTGCCTGGCGATCGGCTCGGTGACCCAGAGCTGGCTCTACCGGCAGGACCTGACCATCGCGTGGGTCGGCGGCAGCAACACCCAGAACCTCTGCCTGGACTACCGCGGCTACAACATCAACTCCACGGTCATCAGCCCGCTCACGCGCCCGGCGACCCCCATGACGCTCCAGACGTGTGTGAACTCCACACCCACCGTGACCGGCTCGTCGTACCCCTTCCAGACGAACCAGCAGACCCAGGAGTTCGCGTCGAACTCGCAGTGGGACGGCGTCACGTCCGTGGGCGAGCGCAGCTACTCCGACTGCATCAGTCCGCTCGCGGCGGGCGGCGACCTGGTCGCCAACTCGCAGCTGTACATGCAGCAGGAGGTGAACTGCACTCCCGTGAACGCCGACAGCCAGGTCGGTTCCGGTGGCGCCAGCGGGGTGACGACGGGACTGCCGGGCCTGACCAAGGAGCTCGTCAACTACGCGTTCTTCGGGCAGTGCCTCGACGTCAACGGGAGCAGGATCGGCAGCGGTCTGATCCTCTACCCGTGCCACCAGGCGCCGGACCCCACCCTCGTCGAGGGCAACCAGCAGTTCACCTTCACCGGCACGCCCCCGGGGTCCGGCACGATCACCACGGTGCGTCCCGCCAACCCCGGCGGCGGCGTCTACCCGCTGTCCTGCCTCATCGCTCCCGCTGCACCCGTCATCTATGCCAACACCGGGACCTGCGACGGCACCGCCAGCCAGCAGTGGACGTTCACCGGCCCGATCACCGGCGACTACGCCGACAGCTTCACGATCCGCGACGCGACGGGTCGCTGCCTGACCGGCACGGGTGCCAACGCCAGCGCCTACGTCACCCTGCAGACCTGCACCGGCAGCGCCAACCAGAAGTGGAACGCACCGGCCTCGACGCCGACCTCGCAGCTGGGCAACGTCGGAGAGGACACCGGCACCGCGAACCAGACGACGCCGTAGCCTCCAGCGGCGCCGCGCGCTGCCGATACACGACGCGTGCAGCTGTTCACCGTCGCCGCCGCGGCGCTGCTCGGCCTCGCCATCGGCTCGTTCCTCAACGTCGTCATCTACCGCACACCCCTGGGGCTCTCCGTGGCCGCCCCCCGGTCCTTCTGCCCCACCTGCGATCGGCAGCTGACGTGGTGGGAGAACGTCCCGGTGGTGTCGTGGCTGGGCCTGCGGGGACGATGCCACACCTGCCACGGGCCCATCTCCGTCCGATATCCCCTGGTGGAG
>CAJCIY010000271.1 GCA_903970495.1 Candidatus Melainabacteria bacterium
GGTGCCGAGCATCGCGACGACCGGCAGGTCGATGCCGCCGAGGAAGTGCACGAGGTCGCCCTCGACCCGCGACACCTGCAGGTAGGCCTCGGGGAAGTCGTCGGCCAGCAGCCCGAAGCCGGGGATGTTGGCCGTCCAGCCCCAGTCGTCGACGGCGACGTCGAGGATCTCGACGAGCAGCGCGTCGCCCGGCGCGGCACCCTCGAGGTAGATCGGCCCGGTGACGGGGTTGAGCGCGTCGGCCGACAGGGCCGCGATGTCCGCTGCCGTCGACGTTGCCGTGACCTGGCCGCCGGAGGCGTCCCGCAGGTCCAGCTCGACGGTCTCGCCGGGCGCGACCCGGAGCACCGGGTCGAGCGTCCGGTCCCAGACCGTGTGGGTCTGCTCTTGAGTGAGGCGCACGGCGCCATCCTCGCAGCCACCGGTACGGTCGCGGGATGAGCGAGGTCAGCCGGGTCGCCGCAGGGGAGCTCACGCCCGGGGACTCGACCCCCGGCATGACCCGCGAGGCTGCCGTCGTGCTCGACGAGGTCTGGACCGGGCGGGCGCTCACCGAGGCCGGTCGCACCAGCGGCTGGCACCACCACGGCGACCACGACACCGTGATCTACGTCGTCGCCGGCGCGATCCGCGTCGAGACCGCCGACGGAGCGGTGCTGGGCGAGCCGGGCGACTTCCTGCACGTGCCGGCCCACACGGTCCACCGCGAGGGCAACCCGACCGACGGGCTCGCCGAGATCGTGCTGCTCCGCACCGGCTCCGGCCCGACGACCGTCAACGTCGAGAGGCCCTGACCGCAGCCGAACCCGCCGAGGTCACTCCTCGTGCAGGGCCGACGGCTTGTGCACGGCGTCCTTGCCGGTCTTGTCGCTCTCGACGAGGAACTGCGGGTCGTCCTCCGAGGCGCGCACCTGGCGGCCCGCCGCCTCCGTGTCCGAGGTGATCTTCTTCTTCACCTCGCCGTGCACGGTGTGACCGTGCGAGGACCACGTGACGTCGTCACCCTTCTCCGGTTCAGCCATGGGCGCGGCGTACCCCGACTCCGACGAGCCAAGGCCGGGTGGTCAGCTCGGGCTGGGCGAGGGGGTCGCCGTCGGGCGCGCCGACGGTGAGGTGCTCGCCCCCGTTCCCTCCGCGGCGAGGAGCCTCGCGTAGTCGAGCTGCGCCTTCGCGACCGCGGCCTGGTACGCACCCAGGTCGCCTGCCGTCAGGGCGGTCTTGGCCGCCGCGAAGTCCTCGCTCACCTGCAGCTGCAGCGACGCGACCGTGCCCGAGCCCGCGGCGGTCGACGTCGACGTCGACGTGGACGGCGACGGGGTCGGCGCCGTGGTGGTCGTCGTCGATGTGGAGGCCGAGCTCCCCCCTCCCGAGAGCGCCGCGGTCAGCGCACCGGCGAGGGTCGGTGCGTACCCGACCTTGTCGCCGTAGTCGACCACCACGAAGTGCAGCAGCGGGAAGCTGTCGGCGCTCGCCCCCGCACCCTCCGCGGCCCGGATGTAGTACGGCTGCACGAACAGCAACCCGCCGCCGACCGGCAGCGTGAGCAGGTTGCCGGGGATGAACGTCGAGCCGTTCTGGTTCAGCAACGTGAACTGCTGCGCGAACGACGGGTCGGCCTTGATCGAGGAGAACACGTTGGCCGGTCCCTGCAGCACCGTGTCGTCGGGCAGCTGCAGCACCCGCATCTCGCCGTAGTCCGACGGATCGGAGGAGACCGCGACGAACGCGGCCAGGTTCGGTCTCTGGTTGTAGGTGAGCGAGGTCGCGAGCTGGAACTCCGGGCTCGTCTGCCCCGGCATCTCCAGCTCCTCGTAGTACGGCGCCTGGTTGGTGCCCGTCGTGCTGACCGGGTCGGTCGCGACCTGCCAGAAGTCCGAGCTCTGGATGAAGGTCTTCGCATCCGACACGTGGTACTTCGCGAGCAGGTCGCGCTGCACCGTGAACAGGTCCTCGGGGTAGCGCAGGTGCGCGCGCAGCTCCGGCGAGATGGCGGACTCCGGCTGCACGGTGCCGGGGAACACCGCCTCCCACGTGCGCAGCACCGGGTCGGGCACGCCGTTCTCGAAGGCGTACAGGGTCACCTTGCCGGTGTAGGCGTCGACGGTCGCCTTCACCGAGTTGCGGATGTAGTTGATGCTCGTGCCGCTCTGCGTGCTGACGTTGCTCGCCGAGGACTGCGAGGTCGTCGTCGTGCCGCCGAGCGACACCCGCTGCGAGTACGGGATGTCGTCACTCGTCGTGTAGCCGTCGACGATCCAGGTCACGCGGCCGTCGACCACCGCCGGGTACGGGTCGCCGTCGAGCGTCAGCCACGGCGCGACCTTCGCGACCCGCTGGCGGGGGTCGCGGTAGTAGAGGATCCGCGAGCTCTTGGTGAGCGAGGAGGAGAACAGCAGGTTGTAGTCGCGGAAGTGCAGCGCCAGCGCGAGGCGGGTGCCGAGCTTGCTGCCGACCGAGACCCCGCCGTCGCCGTCGTAGTGGTAGTCCGCCGCGCCGGTGCCGTCCTGCTCCGGCTGCTTGGTGTCGACGATCGAGTACGTCGGGGACAGCTCGCCGAAGTAGATCCGCGACTGGTCGATCGGGATCGGCGACGGACCGCCGTTGGCACCGGACTCGGGCAGCCCGCCGACGCTGAACACCGGCCGGCCGTTGGCGTCGACCTGACCCGTCTCCGCGGCGACGATCCCCTGCCCGTGCGTGTAGACGAGGTGGTCGTTCACCCAGTTGTGCTGGTTGGCCGCGAGCCCGCTGAGGTTCACGTCGCGCGTCGCCAGCACGTACGCCTGCTCGGAGCCGTCGATCGTGTAGCGGTCGATGTCGAGGGACTGCGGGAAGGAGTAGTACGAGCGGATCTGCTGCAGCTGCTCGAAGGTCGGCTGCAGCTGGTTCGGGTCGAGCAGCCGGCTGTTGGCGATGTTGACGTTGCTCGTCGTGACGCTCGACGCGGGCGGGGCCGCGGGGGCCGCGTACGTGGTGGTGTCGACGGTGCCGCCGCTCGAGCTCGGCTCGATCTGGTACGCGGCGCGGGTCGCGGCGATCGACCGCTGCACGTACGGGGCCTCGAGGTTGATCTGGTTCGGCTTGACGTGGAACTGCTGCACCAGCTGCGGCACCAGGAAGCCGACGACGAACGCCGCCAGCACCATCGCGCCGAGCCCGGCCGCGGCCAGCAGCCAGCCGCGGCGCACCGCGTTGGCGAAGCAGAGCACCGCGCAGATCAGCGCGATGAACACGAGGATCGTCTTGGCCTGCAGCGTCGCGTGGACGTCGGTGTAGTCGGCGCCGGTCGTGCCGCTCGCGCCCGACGAGAGCGTCAGCCCGAAGCGGTCGAGCCAGTAGTTCATCGCCTTCAGCAGCAGGAACAGGCCGACCAGGATCGACAGGTGGGAGCGCGCCGCGCCGGAGAGCTTCTCGCCGCGGGTCTGCAGCCGGAGCCCGCCCCAGAAGTAGTGCGACGCCGCGGCGATGAGGAAGCCCAGCACGACCATGACCATGACGACGTGGACGACCGCGACCTCGAACGGGCGCTGGAAGGCGAAGTAGGACAGGTCCCGGTGGAACAGCGGGTCGCGCTCGTGGAACGACTGGCCGTGCAGCCAGAGCTGCACCACGATCCAGCGGCCCTGTGCGTACAGGCCGAACGCGAGCGCGGAGACCGCCCCGAGGAGGGCGACGATCCACCGGCGCGCGGGCGTGATGACCTCGCGGTAGGTGTCGAGCGCCTGCTGCTCGGTCGACACCGGCAGGTACGCGGGCCGCAGCACGTGGCCGAGCGCGAGGTTGGTGGCGAGCACCGCTCCGCCGACGACCGCGCCGAGGACGAACAGGATCAACCGGGTCACCAGCACCGTCGTGAAGACGCGGCTGAAGTGGACCTCGCGGTAGAAGAGGAGGTTGACGAGCAGGTCGGTGCCGACGGTCGCCAGCAGCACCAGCACCACGACCACGCCGAGGACGAGCGCGACCAGCCAGGGCCGGGGGTGCCACCGCAGGTGGAGCTGCGGTCGAGGACGGGGGCTGCGACCCGGGAACGGTCCTGCGAACGTCACCGGTGACGGCCTCCTCCTGCTCGCGCCGAGCGGCGAGCCGGGGTGACGGTAGCGGGCGCGGGCCTACGCCGCGCGGTGCGCCGGGCGCGGCCGGCCGACGCCGCGGGCAGGTCCAGCCAGAAGGTGGCGCCGGCTCCCGGCCGGCTGACCACCCAGATGCGGGCGCCGAGCACGGCCGCGACCCGGCGGACGAAGGCCAGCCCGAGCCCGAGCCCGTCGTGCGTCCGCGTCGCCGAGCCGTCGACCTGCTCGAAGTCCGCGAACAGCACGGCCTGCGCCGCCTCGTCGAGCCCGGGACCCGCGTCGCGGACGGCCAGGCGTACGCGGCCCTCGTCGCCGGCCGTCCCCAGCAGCGTCACCGGCGTGCCGGCCCCGGTGTAGGTCAGCGCGTTGTCGATGAGCTCGTCGAGCGCCCGGGCCAGCCACGCCGGGTCCGCGAGGACGTCGCCGACCCCCACCGACACCCGCCGCCGCAGGTCCGCCGACCGGTCCGGTACGCGCTCGCGCCAGGCCTCGATCCGCTCGTCCAGCACGGCGCCGACCGCGAGCGGCTCGCCGGTCGCCAGCACCCGCCCGGCGTCGAGGGCGGCGACGTCGACGAGCAGCCCGACGACGCGGGCGAGCCGCCGGGCGCCTCCCGCGATCGAGTCGGCCATCGCCCGGGTCTGCGCCGGCGTGAGGTCCTCGCGCCGGCGCAGCAGGTCGGCGTACCCCTGGATCGGGGTCAGCGGGGTCCGCAGCTCGTGGCTGACGTTGGACAGGAACTCGGTCTTCGCCTGCTCGAGCTGCCGGGCCGCGGAGACATCGCGCAGCACGTAGACGGTGCCGCGCGCGGCGGGCAGCGAAGCCCGTGCGACGTCGACCGGCACCGGGCCGTGGGCGCCCGCCACGACAGACTCGCCGTCGGGGAGCGGCTGGCCGTCGCGGCCGACCAGCACCTCGGCGGCGAGCCGACCGGTCAGCGGACCGAGCATCGCGACGGCGGCGGGGTTGGCCAGGTCGATCACGTCGCTCTCGTCGGTCACGACCAGCGCGTCCGGCGTCGCGTCGAGGATCGTCCGCAGCCGGGCACGGGTCGCCGCCTCGACCGCCGCGGTCGTCCGCAGGTCGCCGGTCAGCGACTGCAGGTTCTCGGTCATCGCCCGGAACACGTCGGCCAGCTGGCCCACCTCGTCGACGCTGCCGACCTGCGGCCGCACCGTCAGGTCACCGGCGCCGACCGCGCGGGCGGCGGTGGTGAGCCGGCGCACCGGCTCGACGGCGCGCCGACCGAGCACGTACGCGACCAGCGCGACCACGCCCGTGATCGCCAGCAGCGCGATGAACAGCAGCTCGAGGACGGTCCGCTGGCTGCTGAGCACGGTGGCGCTCGAGGCCGAGAGCGCGAGCACGGCGACCCGCTCGTCACCCGAGGGCAGCAGCACGTACGCGGCGACCGGGGCGCCGCCGGCACCCAGCTCGCTGATCGCGGTGCCCGGCTCGCTCAGCCGCGGCAGCAGCGGCCTCGCGGCGGCGGCGAGGCTCTTCTCCGCGCCGGCGCTGCCGAGCGTCGAGGCGACCGGGGTGCCGTCGGGCAGCGCGAGCACCGTGGTGTCGAAGGTGCTGCGGGCCTTCGCCTCGCCCAGCAGGTGACGGTCGACCTGCTCGCCGTACACGACGATCGTGCTCGCGTTCGCGACGCGGGCCGCGCCGATCGCGACGAGCTGCGAGGACCTCGTGCCGTGCAGCAGCACGAAGCCCGAGGCGGGCGTGGTCTGGCGGGGGGCACCGCCTCGGACGTACTGCACGGCGGCGCTGGTGCCGAGCGCCTGCAGCAGACCGGGGTCGCCACCGAGGTCGTCGGCGCCGCCCGCGTCGGTGACCGTGCCGTCGGCGGCGACCACCGCGGTGAACGCGTCGGCGGGTGCGATGACCG
>CAJCIY010000272.1 GCA_903970495.1 Candidatus Melainabacteria bacterium
AGCACTCGCCTTACAAGCGAATGGTCGCTGGTTCGATCCCAGCCGTGCCCACATGGACATCGAGCGGGACGCCGGCTTCCACGACCCGCGGCTGGCGGCCCTCTACGACGTGCTCGACCCCGACCGGTCGGACCTCGACGCGTACCTCGCCATCGTCGCGGAGCGGTCGGCGCGCAGCGTCCTCGACCTCGGCTGCGGCACCGGGACGCTGGCGCTGCTGCTCGCCGCGCGCGGGCTCGACGTCGTCGGCGTCGACCCCGCGGCGGCGTCCCTCGAGGTGGCCCGCGGCAAGCCCGGCGCCGCGGCGGTGCGGTGGCTCTGCGGCGACGCCTCGACGTTGCCGCCGCTGGCGGTGGACCTCGTGACGATGACCGGCAACGCCGCGCAGGCGATCATCTCGCCGGCTGCCTGGTCCGCGACGCTGGCCGGCGTCCGCGCGGCGCTGCGACCCGGCGGGACGTTCGTCGTCGAGACGCGCGAGCCGGCGCGGCAGGGCTGGCGGGAGTGGACCCGCGATCGGTCCTCCACCTCGACCGAGGTCGCCGGCGTCGGTCTCGTGGTTTCCTGGCACGAGCTGACCGAGGTCGCGCCGCCGCTCGTGAGCTTCCGCTCGACCTGTGTGCTCCCCGACGGCGTCGAGCTGGTCTCGGACTCCACGCTCCGCTTCCGCGACCGCGCCGGGGTCACCGCAGACCTCGAGGCGCACGGGTACGTCGTCGACGAGGTCCGCGGCGCACCCGACCGCCCGGGGCGGGAGCTGGTCTTCCTCGCCCGCCGCCCGTGACCACCCTGGTCCTGCTCGTCGGGCTGCCCGGCGCCGGCAAGACGACCGTCGCGCGGGCGTTGGAGATCGCGATGCCGGCGGCGCGTCTCAGTCCCGACGAGGAGCTCCGGGCCCGCCGCCTGGACCTGTACGACGAGGCTGCGCGCGGCGACGTCGAGCACGAGCAGTGGGAGCTGGCGCAGGAGCTGCTCGCGGGTGGGACGTCGGTGGTGGTCGAGAACGGGCTGTGGCTCCGCGCGCACCGTGAGCCGTACCTGGCCGGCGGTAGGGCGCTGGGAGTCCGGGTCGAGCTGAGGCATCTCGACGTGCCCGTGGACGAGCTGTGGCGACGGCTCGCGCGCCGGAACCTCCTCGGGACGGAGGTCGTGGTCGCCCGCGGCGATCTGCTCCGGTGGGCCTCGGTGTTCGAGCCGCCGGCTGTGGACGAGCTGGCCTCGTACGATTGACTGTCGGAGGTCGGTCCTAACGTCCTGGACATGACGGCAGAGCTCGGGCTCGACCGGATCGGCTCGCCCGGTCCGGTGACCCTGGCTGCCCTCGCCTCGCTGGATCCGGCCGCGCTGGACGAGACCGCGCTGACCGAGGCGATCGCCGGCCTGGCGGCGGTCGTCGCCTGGACGCAGGCGGTCGAGGCCGGCTTCGTCGCCGAGCTGGTCGCCCGGCGTGGTGGCCTCACGCCCGACCCCGAGACGGCAGCCGACGAGCTCGAACCCGAGTGGGAGCGCGAGATCCTCGGCACGCGGCTCGGCATCGGCGCCGGCTCGGCGCGGCTGCTGTGCGAGACCTCCGTCGCGCTCGCCGACCGGCTGCCCGCGACGGCGGCCGCGCTCGAGGCCGGCGACCTCACCTGGCAGCACGTGGTCAACCTCGGGCGGGAGACGACCGGGCTCGATGCGGCGGCGGCCGGGCGCGTCGAGCGCGCGGTGCTCGCCGACCCGCGCGTCGTGACGCCGGTGCAGGTCCGCAACCGCGCCCGCAAGCTCGCGGCCGGGCTGATGCCCGCGCCGCCCGAGCCGTGCGTCGTGATCGGCCAGCTGCACGCGGAGAACACCGGCGACGGCGGGGTGGGCATCAACGTGACGCTGTCGGCCGAGGACGGGCGCACGGTCGCGACCTGCCTCGACGCCCTCGCCACGAAGACCGGTCCCGACGACGACCGCGTCATCGCGACGCGACGCGCCGACGCCCTGGTCGAGCTGTGCCGCTGGCGCCTGGACCTGGGTGACCTGCCCCCGACGCCGTCCGGCGCGCGGCCGCACCTGACACTGACGGTCGATGCCGACCAGCTCCGGCGCGACGCGCGCGGCACGCTGTCGCTGCGCGGCCCGGTTCTCGGCGCGAGCGAGATCGGCGCCGAGGCCGCGCGGCGGCTGGTCTGCGACCCGGGCGTGAGCGTCGCGCAGCTGCGCGACGGCGTCGTCCTGGACCTCGGCCGCGAGCACCGGTACGCGCCCCCGGCGATGCGTCGGCGCCTGGACGTCCGCGACGACGGCTGCCGCTTCCCCGGCTGCACCCGCCACGCTGCGCGGTGTCACGCCCACCACGTCGTGCACTGGGCGGACGGCGGCCCGACGTCCGAGGACAACGTCCTGCTGCTCTGCCCTCGACATCACCACGCGGTGCACGACGGCGGCTGGTCGCTCGAGTTCGACGGCAGGCACGCCCGGTGGACCGATCCGCACGGTCGGCCCTACCGGACCCCACCGCCGCTGTCGGGACCGGCCGATCCCGACGACCTGCTCCCGTTCTTCGCCCGCAGCTGGTCGGCTCGTCGCCGACCCGAGCCGCCACCGACGCCACCGGGTCCGACCCCGACGACGTCGGCCGCCGAAGCAGCGCGTTCCGAGACCCCGCCGTTCTAGCGGCGGCTCACCTCAGCTGAGCTCAGCGAGGACCGCTGCGTACGCGTCCTGGTCCCGGGCGTCCGGGATCGCGTTGACGACGCTCCACCGGACGACGCCGGCCTTGTCGATGACGAAGGTGCCGCGCTTCGCGACGCCCAGCGCGTCGTCGAAGACCCCGTACGCCTTGGCCGTCTCCCCGTGCGGCCAGAAGTCGGCGAGGATCGGGAACTCGTAGCCCTGCTCGTCGGCCCACACCCGGTGGGAGAAGAACGAGTCGACCGAGACGGCGAGCACCTGCGTGTCGTCGTTCTGGTAGCGGCCGAGGTCCTCGCTGATCGAGGTCAGCTCGCCCTTGCACACGTTGGTGAACGTCAACGGGTAGAAGACGAGCACGACGTTCTTCTCACCGCGGAACGAGGCGAGCGAGACGGGTGTGCCCTGCTGGTCGTTGAGGGTGAAGTCGGGAGCCTGACTGCCTACCTCGGGGGTCGTCATGCGCACATCATGGCGAACCGCTGACCCGGTCACCGACGAGGGGTACGACCACCCTTGGGCGCGGACAGCCGCATCGCGGTCCAGTCCGCACCGATGCTCACCGTGCTGGTCTGCGCGAGCCCTGCGGTCGGCACCGCCTCGAGCACGTCCGCCGGCTCGACATGACCGTCGCGACCCGCCTTCGGCGCCAGCAGCCAGATGGCGCCGTCGTCGTCGAGCTGCCGCCGCGCGTCGACGATCGCGTCGACGAGGTCGCCGTCGCCGTCGCGGAACCACAGCAACACGAAGTCGACGACGTCGATGCAGTCCTCGCCGAACATCTCGGCGGCCGCCGCCTCGATGTCGGCCACGGCCTCCGCGTCGACGTCGTCGTCCACACCGAGCTGCTGGACCACGCTGCCGTCCGTGATGCCGAGCCGTGCTGCGACCGTGCGCGGTCCGCGCTCGTCGGGACTCACGGACGCCTCCTCAGCCAGATCGGGTCGAACGGGTCGGATGGAGCGGGTACGCCGTCGTCCCGGTCGGCGCTCCTGCACGGAGCGCCGCGTGCGGCGAGGCTATCCGACGGCGGCCCCGGCGGACAGACGGTCAGCCGCCCGCCTTGTCCTGCAGGTCCTGCGCGGTCTGCTGCGCGGTCGCCGCCGCGTCCTGCGCGGCCTGCTTCGCGGTCGTTGCGGCGTCCTGCGCGGTCTGCTGCGCCTTGGCGGACGCCTGCTTAGCGGCCTTGCGGGCACTGGTCGCCGCCTTCGTCGCCGCGGCCTGGGCACGCTTCTGCGCGGTGCTCACCTTCGACCCCAGGTCCGCGTCGTCGATCTTGTCGGACGCGGTGCTCGCGAGATCGGACGCCCTGTCCGACGCCGTTCCCGCCAGATCTGACGCCTTGTCCGACGCCGCGCTCGCCAGGCCGGACGCCTTGTCCGACGCCGTGCTCGCCAGATCCGCGGCTTTCTCCTTCGCCGTACCCGCGAGGTCCTTCGCGGAGTCGGCCAGCGAGCCGGCGCGGCTCGGCACATCCGCGTCGTCCAGCTTGTCCTTCGCCGCGTCGACCACCTGCGAGACCTTGCCCGGCAGGTCGGCGTCCACGACAGCCTTGCGCGCGTCCGCGAGCTTGCTCGGCACATCCGCGTCGTCCAGCTTGTCCTTCGCCGCGTCGACCGCGTGCGACACCTTGCCCGGGATGTCCGCGTCCGCGAGCTTGCTGGCCGCGGTGTCGGCGACGGCGCTGAGCTTGGACTTCAGGTCGGCGTCGTGCAGCTGCTCGCGTGCCTGCGCCGCGCTGACCTTGGCCTGCGCCGCCGCGGCAGCGCCCACCGCCGCACCGGTCTTCGCCGCCCACGACCGGGAGTCGAGCAGGATCCCCACCGCAGCACCGGTGAAAGCCCCGATGATCATCCCCCGCCAGACCTCGCGCATGTCGCCGCCTTCTCGTCGGGGCCGGTGCCCCGCGGCACCGTCGTGACGCGCGGCCTACCCGCGCGCAGGACTACGGAACGTACGCGATCACCCGGGCAGGAACGAGAGCCGGACCGTCCGGTCCGGGTTGTCCACGTTCAGGTCGACCACGGCGACCGACTGCCAGGTCCCGAGCGTGAGCCGGCCCGCCAGCACCGGCACGGTCATCGAGGGCGCCACGAACGCGGGCAGCACGTGCGACCGGCCGTGCCCGCTCGAACCGTGCGCGTGCCGCCAGCGGTCGTCGGCGGGGAGCAGCCAGTCGAACGACGTGAGCAGGTCCTCGTCGCTCCCCGCCCCGAGCTCCAGCACGGCCACGCCCGCGGTGGCGTGCGGCACGAACACGTGCAGCAGCCCGTCCCCGCGGCCGGCGCAGAAGCGGGCGCACCGCTCGGTCACGTCGGCGACGACCGGGCGGTCACCGGTGTGCAGGTCGAAGGTCTCGCTGTCCATGGACCGACCCTGCCCGGCTGCACCCGTGGGTAGCCATCCCGGTCGTGAACCGCCGCCGAAACGGGCGGAGGATGAGGACATGGCAGACACCACGCGCGCGGTCATCACCGACGGCCTGCCGAGCCAGCTCCCCGACGTCGACCCGTCGGAGACGAGCGAGTGGCTCGAGTCCTTCGACGCCGTCGTCAACGAGGCCGGCCCGACCCGGGCCCGCTACCTGATGCTGAAGCTGCTGGAACGGGCGCGGGAGCGCCAGGTCGGCGTCCCCGGCCTGACGAGCACCGACTTCGTGAACACGATCCCCCCTGAGGACGAGCCGTGGTTCCCCGGAGACGAGCACGTCGAGCGCCGCATCCGCGCCTACATCCGCTGGAACGCCGCGATCCTCGTCAGCCGCGCGAACCGCCCGAGCATCGGCGTCGGCGGCCACATCGCGACCTACGCCAGCGCTGCGAGCCTGTACGAGGTCGGCTTCAACCACTTCTTCCGCGGCAAGGCCAACGGCGCGTCCGGCGACCAGGTCTACATCCAGGGCCACGGCTCGCCGGGCATCTACGCCCGGGCGTACCTGGAGGGCCGGCTCACCGAGGACCAGCTCGACTCCTTCCGGCAGGAATCGAAGCCCGGCGGGCTGCCGAGCTACCCCCACCCGCGACTGATGCCGGAGTTCTGGGAGTTCCCGACCGTCTCGATGGGCCTCGGCCCGATCGGTGCGATCTACCAGGCGCGGTTCAACCGCTACCTTCACGCCCGGCACATCAAGGACACCAGCGACTCGCACGTGTGGGCGTTCCTCGGCGACGGCGAGATGGACGAGCCCGAGTCGCTCGGCGCGATCGGCGTCGCGGCCCGCGAGGAGCTCGACAACCTGACCTTCGTCGTGAACTGCAACCTGCAGCGCCTCGACGGACCCGTACGCGGCAACGGCAAGATCATCCAGGAGCTGGAGTCGTACTTCCGGGGCGCCGGGTGGAACGTCATCAAGGTCATCTGGGGCCGCGAGTGGGACCCGCTGCTGGCCGCCGACTCCGGCGGCGTGCTCGTCAACCGGATGAACACCGTGCCCGACGGCCAGTTCCAGACGTACTCGGTGTCCGGCGGCGACTTCATCCGCGAGGACTTCTTCGGCGGCGACCGCCGGCTGCGCGCGATGGTCGACCACCTCACCGACGACCAGATCACGCGGCTGCCCCGCGGCGGGCACGACTACGTGAAGCTGTACGCCGCGTTCAAGGCCGCGCGGGCGCACGTCGGCCAGCCGACGGTGATCCTCGCCCACACCATCAAGGGCTGGACCCTCGGCAAGGACTTCGAGGCGCGCAACGCCACGCACCAGATGAAGAAGCTCACCAAGGCGGAGCTCAAGGAGTTCCGCGACCGGCTCTACCTGCCGATCACCGACGCCGAGCTCGAGGGCGACCTGCCGCCGTACTTTCACCCGGGCGAGGACTCCGAGGAGGTCGCCTACCTGCGCGAGCGGCGGGCGCTGCTCGGCGGTCCGCTGCCGCAGCGGGTGGTGCGGGCCAAGCCGCTGCCGCTGCCTCCGCGCGAGCACAAGGCGTACGCCTCGCTCGAGGCCGGATCGGGCAAGCAGGCCGTCGCGACCACCATGGCGGTCGTGCGCCTGATCAAGGACCTGATGCGCGATCCGGACCTCGGGCCCAGGTTCGTGCCCGTCATCCCCGACGAGGCCCGGACCTTCGGCATGGACGCGATGTTCCCCACGGCCAAGATCTACAGCCCGCACGGCCAGCGGTACGACGCCGTCGACCGCGACCTGCTGCTGTCGTACAAGGAGTCCGAGCAGGGCCAGATCCTGCACGAGGGCATCAGCGAGGCCGGCTCGATGGCGTCGACCATCGCGGCCGGGACGTCGTACGCGACGCACGGCGAGGCGATGATCCCGATCTTCATCTTCTACTCGATGTTCGGCTTCCAGCGCATCGGCGACCAGGCGTGGGCGTTCGCCGACCAGCTCGGCCGCGGCTTCCTGCTCGGCGCGACGGCGGGTCGGACCACGCTGAACGGCGAGGGGCTGCAGCACCAGGACGGCCAGTCGCCGCTGCTCGCCTCGACGAACCCGGCGTGCGTGTCCTACGACCCGGCGTTCGCCTTCGAGGTCGCTGCGATCATGCGCGACGGGCTGCGCCGGATGTACGGCCCCGACTCCGAGGACGTCTTCTATTACCTCACGGTCTACAACGAGCCGGTGCGCCAGCCCGCGAAGCCCGAGGGCCTCGACGAGCAGGCGCTGCTGCGCGGCCTCTGGCGCTACCAGGCGAGCCCGCTGACGAAGGCCCCGCGCGCGCAGGTGCTCGCGAGCGGCACCGGTCTGTACGCGGCGCTCCGCGGCGTCGAGCTGCTGGCGACCGACTGGGGCGTCGCCGCCGACCTGTGGTCGGCGACGTCGTGGGGTGAGCTGCGCCGCGACGCGATGGCCGTCGACGCCGAGGCGCTGCTGCACCCGGCCGCTCCCCGCCGGAAGCCCTGGGTGGTCGAGGCCCTGGAGGACGCGCCGGGTCCGGTGGTCGCGGTCAGCGACTTCATGCGCGCCGTACCCGACCAGATCGCGCCCTGGGTCGAGTCCGACTGGAGCTCGCTCGGGACCGACGGCTTCGGCCGCTCGGACACGCGCGCCGCGCTCCGCCGCCACTTCCACGTCGACGGCCCGTCGATCGCGGTGGCCGTGCTGTCGGCGCTCGCGCGCCGCGGCGAGGTCAAGCCGGCGGTCGTCGCCGAGGCCGCGGCGCGCTATCGGCTCGACGACGACACCGTGGTCGACGCGGCGTCGGCGAGCGAGGGTGGCGAAGCCTGAACGGGACGCTGGTCTTCGACGGCGACTGCGGCTTCTGCACGGCCGCGGTCGGGCTGGCGGCGCGGCTGGCGCCTGCGCTCGAGATCGTGCCGTGGCAGCGCGCCGACCTGGACTCCCTGGGGCTCACCGAGGCCGCGTGCTCCGAAGCGCTGCAGTTCGTGGGAGCTCAGCGCGGCGCCGGCGCCGTCGCGGTCGGCCTGCTGCTGCGGGCCGGGCGGGCGCCGTGGCCGCTCGTCGGGCGGGTGCTGCTGCTGCCCGGCGTCGTGCAGGTCGCCGGCGTGGCCTACCGGTTCGTCGCGGCGCACCGCGGGTCGCTGCCGGGCGCGACCCCGGCCTGCAAGCTTCCGTAGCTGTCGGGGTCAGTCGTGCCGGCCGGTCCAGGCCAGCAGCTCCTCGACCGGCCGGGCGTTGACGACGCTGACGGTCTCGATGCCGCACGCCGCAGCGCGGGCGCACCCGTAGGGCTGCCAGTCGAGCTGACCGGGGGCGTGAGCGTCGGTGTCGATGCTGACGTCGCAGCCCGCCTCGAGCGCGAG
>CAJCIY010000273.1 GCA_903970495.1 Candidatus Melainabacteria bacterium
GCGCGCCCGCCGGCGAGCAGGCGCGGGCGAGCGCGACGTACCGGGCGACGACGAGCGGCTCCGGAGGCCTGGCGCCCCGCTGCCCGGTGAGCCGGTTGTGGGTCGTCCAGGCCAGGAAGGCGACGAGGATCGCCACGACTCCGACGGTGACGACCGAGCCCTGCGACAGCTCCGGCAGCGAGGCGTACGCGAGGTCGAGCCCGAACCCGCCGACGAGCCCGCCGACCGCGAACACGACGGCGAGCAGCGACGGGCGGGTCGGTCTCACAGCGCCTCGTCGTACCGGCGGATGCCCCTGTCCTGCAGGCCCTTCCGCAGCGCGGCGACCGGGCCGGCACCGACCAGCTCCGCCGCGGGGTCGAGGTCGTCCCACGGCGCGAGGACGAAGGCGCGCTCCGCGGCGCGGGGGTGCGGCAGCGTCAGCTCGGGGTCGTCGGAGACCTCGCCCCCCGCGTCGACGACGTCGACGTCGAGGGTGCGCGGTCCCCACCGGACCGTCCGCTCGCGGTCGGCCGCCCGCTCCGCCGCGTGCGCCGCCGCCAGCGCCGCCACCGCGGACGGCGCCTCGGCCAGCAGCACCGCGTTGAGGTACTCGCGCTGCGCCGGGCCGCCGACCGGGTCGGTCTCGTACACGGGCGAGACGGCCGTGACGGTGAGCTCGGCGCGCAGCACCGTCAGGCCGGTGCGCAGGTGGCCCATCCGGTCGCCGAGGTTGCTGCCCAGCGCGAGGACGACTCTCATGCGCGCCCCGGGCAGGCCGGGATCGGGGGCCTCACGCGCGCTCCCGGCGGATCGTCACCGTCACGTCCCGGAACGGCAGGCCGACCGGCGCCTGCGGCTTGTGCACCGTGATCGTCACGGCGGCCGCGCGCGGGTCGGCGAGGGCGGCGTCGGCCAGCCTCGCGGCCAGCGTCTCGATCAGGTCGACCGGCTCACCGCCGACCACCGCGGCGAGGCGCTGCGCCATCGCGGCGTAGTCGACGGTGTCGGCCAGGTCATCGCTCGCGGCGGCCGGAGCGGTGTCGGTCTCGACCACGGCGTCGACGACGAACTCCTGGCCGTCGCGCCGCTCCTCGGGCAGCACGCCGTGAAACCCCCTGTGCCGCAGGCCTTCCAGCGCGACGAGGTCGCTCACGCCGAGCCCCAGGCGGCGACCACCCGGACCGCGTCAGCCGCCGGCCGCACGTCGTGGACCCGTACGCACCAGGCGCCCGCCTGCGCGGCCAACGTCGCGGAGGCGAGCGACGCCGCCTCGCGCGCCGCGGTCGGCCGGGGTCCGTCGCCGGTGCCGAGCAGCGCGCCCAGGAACGTCTTGCGGCTGGTGCCGACCAGCAGCGGCCGGCCGAGCGACGCGAGCTCCGGCAGGTGACCGAGCACCTGCCAGTTCTGGGCGCCGATCTTGTGGAAGCCGATGCCGGGGTCCAGCACGACCGCCTCGGGGTCGACGCCCGCGGCGAGTGCGGCGTCGAGCCGGGCCGCCAGCTCCTCGCGCACCTCGGCGACGACGTCGTCGTAGCGGGCGGTGACCCGCATGTCGGCGCTCTCGCCGCGGGAGTGCATGAGGACGCACGCGGCGCCCGACCCGGCCAGCAGCGGCAGCATCGCCCGGTCGGCCCGGCCGCCGCTGACGTCGTTGACCATCGCCGCGCCGTCGGCCAGTGCCGCTGCGGCGACCGACGCGTGCTGGGTGTCGACGCTGACGACGACGCCGGACCCGACCAGGGCGCGGACCACCGGCCGGATCCGGGCCAGCTCCTCGTCCGCGGCGACCCGCTGCGCACCGGGCCGGGTGGACTCGCCGCCGACGTCGACGAGGTCGGCGCCGGCCGCCGCGAGCTCGAGACCGTGCGCCACGGCGGCGTCGGGGTCGAGGTAGATGCCGCCGTCGGAGAACGAGTCCGGGGTGACGTTCAGGATCCCCATCACCCGGCAGCGCCCGAGGTCTGGGAAGCCGCGTACGGCGCTCATGCCGGCAGCCGCTTGGTCGGCCCCGCGAACACCCCACCGAGCCACCGCAGCGACGGCCGGGGCCACACGATGAACGCCTCGGCCTCGAGCGCCGCGACCGCGATCCGCGGGATGTCGCGGGCGGTCGGGTAGCAGACGTAGCGGGGCTCCCAGATGGGCTGGAACTTGGCGTTGAACCGCCAGAGCGACTCGATCTGGAACCAGCGCGAGGCGAACACCAACACCGCGCGCCAGCCACGGAGCACGAAGCCGGCGCCGAGCCGCTCGCCGCGCGCGAGAGCCGAGCGGAACACCGCGAAGTTCAGCGAGACCCGGACGATCCCGTGCTCCGGGCAGCCGCCCAGCAGCTTGGCGATGAGGAACTCGTTCATGCCGTTGTCGGCCTCGCGGTCGCGGACCATCAGCTCGAGCGACAGCCCGTCGGTCCCCCAGGGCACGAAGTGCAGCAGCGCGGCCAGCCTGCCGTCCTTGCGCGCGGTCGCGAGGACGCAGCCGTCATCGGCAGGGTCGCCGAACCGGCCGAGCGCCATCGAGAAGCCGCGCTCGGTCTCGGCCCCACGCCACGACGTGACGGCCCGGCGGATCTCGGCCCGCTCGAGGTCCGGCAGGTCGGCGACCCTGCGGATCGCGAAGTCGTAGCCGGCCCGCTCGACGCGGTTGACCGCCTGCCGAACGTTGCGCATCGCCCGGCCCTCGAGCGAGAACGACGCCGTCTCCACGATGGCCTCGTCGCCGAGCTCCAGCGCGTCCAGCCCGCTGCGCGACCACGCCGTGC
>CAJCIY010000274.1 GCA_903970495.1 Candidatus Melainabacteria bacterium
CGCCCACCGCTCGAGCCGCCCACCGTCCGCGACTTCGTCGCCTTCGAGGAGCACGTCGAAGGGGTGCGGCGCAGCGTCGAGGGGACCAGCGGTGTCCCGGAGCAGTGGTACGCCGCTCCCACGTTCTACTTCAGCAACCCGTACGCCCTGATCGGCGCGCACGACGACGTGCCCGTGCCGCCCGGCTGCGGTGTCCTGGACTTCGAGCTCGAGGTCGCGGCCGTCATCGGCACCCGCGGGTCGGACCTCGACCCGGCCGCCGGCGCCGCCGCGATCTTCGGCTACACGATCTTCAACGACTGGTCGGCGCGCGACGTGCAGTCGGCGGAGATGCGGGTCGGGCTGGGGCCGTGCAAGGGCAAGGACTTCGCCTCCACGCTCGGGCCCTGGCTCGTCACCGCCGACGAGTTCGCGGGCCGTCACGACGACGAGGGGTTCCTGCCCCTCGGCATGACGGTGTCGGTGAACGGCGAGCAGGTCGGCAGCGACCTGCTCGCCAACATGGGTTGGCCCTTCGGTGAGCTCGTCGCGTACGCCTCGCGCGGCACCGAGGTGCGGCCAGGTGACGTCCTCGGCTCGGGGACCGCGGGCAACGGCGGCTGCCTCGCCGAGCTGTGGGGGCGGCGCGGTGAGCAGCAGCCGCCGCCGCTGCAGCCGGGGGACGTCGTCACGATGTCCGTCGAGGGCATCGGCAGCATCCGCAACACCGTCGTCGCCGGTCACCAGCTGCCGGCCGTCCCGGCCGCGCGCCCGCGGCCGCGCGCGCGTCCGCAGGGCGCCGGCGCCGCGACGCCGGTCCGGTAGCGTCGGGGCCCTCCGTACCGAGCCGACGCTGACGCAGGGGGTGGCCGTGCCGCCGGCCCCGCTGTCCCTCGACCTCAACCTCCTGTACGCGCTGGACGCGCTGCTGCAGGAGCGCAACGTGACCCGGGCCGGGGAGCGGCTCGGGCTGAGCCAGCCGTCCATGAGCGCCGCGCTGGCACGGCTCCGACGGCACTTCGGCGACGTCCTGCTCGAGCGGGTCGGGAGCCGGTACGCCCTGACCCCGCTGGCCGTGGAGCTGGCGCCGCGCGTCACCGAGGCGGTGCACCTCGTCCACGACGCGTTCCGGCCTGACGAGGCGTTCGACCCCACGACCTCGACCCGCGACGTCGTCGTGGTGACCTCCGACTACGTCCAGGCCGTGCTCGGCCCGTCGCTCGTCCGGCTGCTCGGCGAGGAGGCGCCGAACATGCGCCTGCACTTCAACGCCCTGCTGCCCGAGCACGTGGCCAACCCCGCCGACGTGCTGCGCATCAGCGACGTCATCATCATGCCGAGAGGGTTCCTGACGGGGCTGCCGTCCGCGAGCCTCTGGCAGGACCGGTGGGTGTGCATCTCCTGGACGGGCAGCCCCGTCATCCCGGCCGAGCTCACGGCGGCCGACCTCGTGACGTTCAGCTGGGTCAGCACCTTCGGCGAGGGCACGGCGTTCACCCCCGCCGCCAAGCAGCTCCAGTTCCTCGGGCTGGACCGCCGCAGCGACGTGCACACCGACTCGTTCCTGACCCTCCCGCGCCTCGTGATCGGCGGCGACCGGCTCGCCCTCGTCCAGGAGCGGCTGCTGTCCGCCGGGGTCGACGTCTCGCAGCTGGCCGTGCACGAGGTGCCGGCCCGGATCCCGCCGCTCATCGAGGCGATGTGGTGGCACGAGTCCCGGGACGACCGGGCAGCGCTGTGGGTACGGAACCTGCTCAAACGTGCTGCGGCACAGGTGGAACGCGTCTGGCCCTGAGGGGCTCGCTAGTCCGCCTGAGCGCCGTCGTCGCGACGCTCCACCACCTGGTGGTAGGCGCTGCGGAAGTAGAGCAGCGGCAGCGCGTCGGGGTCGCTCTCGACGATGCTCGAGACCGCCGTCACGACGATCAGGTGGTCGCCGCCGTCGAACGTCCCGGAGATCGTGCCGGTGAGGTGGGCCAGCGTCCCGTCGAGGACCGGCAGCCCGTCGTCGTCCGGGCGCCACGCGACGCGACCGAACTTGTCGCCGCCGGAGACCGCGAACGCGGCGCTCACGTCGGCCTGGACGTCGGACAGGATGTTGACGACGAGGCGGCCGGACCGCGCGATCCGGGGCCACGTCGTCGACGTCCGCGCGACGCTGAACAGGACCAGCGGCGGGTCCAACGACAGCGAGGAGAACGACTGGCAGGTCAGGCCGATCGGCGCACCGCCGTCCGTGCCCGTGATCACCACGATGCCCGAGGCGAAGTGGGAGAGAGCTCGCCGGAACCGGGCCGGCTCGAGCTCGTCGACCACGTCCTGGCTCACCCCGCGGGCCACGGCGTGAGCTGCAGCAGCTCCTGCGCGTTGTGGTCCAGGATCGCGGTCTTCTCGTCGTCGCTCAGGTACGGGCTGTCCTGCACGTAGGTGACCGCCTCCGTCAGCGACGCAAAGATCTCGTCGCTGCCGAGCAGCAGCCGGTCCGCGCCGTAGGCGTTCTTGGCCGCCAGCAGCGCGAGCGGCATGTCCTGCGTGCTGACGTCGTACCAGAACTTCCGGAGCCCGCCCATCGGGTCGGCCGGGTCGAGGTCGAGCGGCTTCATCCAGTCGAAGAAGTGGTTGCCCACGGCCGCGGTCGCGCTGACCTGCAGACCCTTGAGCAGGACCCGCTCCTGGCGCTGCCAGAGGAACGGCAGCATGCCGCCGCACATCGCGAAGATCATCTTGATTCCGGGGTACTTCCTGGTGATGCCCGAGAACACCATCCGCTCGGCGGCCACCCCGATCTGCAGCGGGCTGCCGAAGGCGGTGTGCAGCCCGTAGTCCTTGAGACCGGGGTGCGGCATGCTGTTCGTCCCGGCCGGGTGGACGTAGACGACCGCCTCGCGGCGGCCGATCTCGTCCCAGAACGCGGCGAAGTCGGGGTGGTCGATCGGCTTGCCCGCGAACGAGCACGGCAGGGCGATCCCCACGAAGTGCAGGTCGTCGAGGCAGCGCCGGACCTCCTCGATCGCCTCGTCGACGTACGGCAGCGGCACCGTGCCGAAAGACCGGAACCGGCCGTGGAAGCGCTGCTCGGCCTCGGCGTACACGTCGTTGATGTGCTGGGCGGCCTTGACGGCGCCGGCCGCACCGGCGGACTCGGGGGTCTCGGTCACGAGGCCGATGGCGGAGTTGATCTGGATCTCCACCCCGTTGGCGTCCATGGTGGCGATCCGCTCCGCCAGGTCGTCGCGCTGGCGGCCGGCGTGGGCCAGGTCGGAGCGCCCGAGCTCGACCAGCAGGTCGATGTAGGAAGCGGCCCAGTAGTGGGCGTGGACGTCGATGCGCATCTGCGTGTGGCTCCTGGAGGTCGTGAGGATCGAGCGTGCGGGAGTGGTGCGCGGACCGGCCGGATCAGCCGGACGCGCCGCTGGGGGCACCGCTCGGCGCGCCGCCGGAGGTGCCCGACGGCGGACCGCCGAACGCCGGTCCGGTGACCCACTGGTCCTGGGTCAGGTCGGTCCACGACCCGTTGCCGCCGTAGGCGTAGAACCGGGCCGCGGTGCTCCCGATGGTGCCGAGCGTCGGGATGACGCCGAACTTCAGCGTCGGTGCGCCGAGGAACACCGGGCCGGTGAGTGCGGCCATCCCGGCGCCCAGCGACGTACGGGTCGGCACCGACTGGCCGGCCGCCTTCACCAGGGTCAGCAGGCCCTGCAGCGACTGGATCGCAGCCCCCGGGTCGGGGATCTGGCTGACGATCGGCGCGACGTACTCCTTGTACGCCTCGACCTGCGCTGCGGTGGTCGGGTCGTTGGTCGGGGCGTCGGCGTTCACGGTGAAGTCGAGGTAGTCCCACTTCGGGTAGTCGCCCAGCGCGCTCTTGACGTTCGAGCCGAGGCAGGACGCCAGCGAGATCACGGGGGTCTTCAGCCCGATCTGCTGGGCCGCCTTCGCGACGGCGATGCACTGCGACGGCGTGACCACGAGCGGCAGCACCGCACCGGACGACTCGGCGCCGCTCGCCTCCAGCGGGGTGACGAAGTCGGTCGCCGTGGGGCTGTACGTCGCCTGGGTGACCTTGACGCCGGCGGCCTCGAGCGCGCCCTTGAGAGCGGCGGCGGCCTGCACCGCCGGCGGGATGCCCGCCGCGCTGACCAGCGACACGGACTTCACGTGCGCGTACTTCAGCACGTACGTGGCGATGGCCAGCGAGCTGAACTGGCCGCCCTCGATGTAGTACGCGTTCTTGGCGGAGGCGTCGGAGATGTCCGTCGGGTTGATGCCCAGCACCGGGATCTTGCCGGCCAGGGTGGCGTGGAACTGCTGGACGCCGTTGTCGATCGACAGCTGCAGGATGCCGACCACCGACGGGTCGGCCAGGAACTCCTGCGCGCAGGTCTGACCCTGCTCGTCGGCGGAGGCGATGAAGCAGGTCTTGAACTGCAGCGGGTGACCCGCGATGCCGCCGAGCTGGTTGTTGAGGACCTCTGCGGCCGACTCGGCCGCGGTGGTGAACTCGGGGAAGGCGTCGGCGCCGCCCTGGCTGTTGATGAGCCCGATCGTCACGGGCGAGCCGGTCGCCTTGCCGGCGGTGCCTCCCGTGTACGCCACCAGCGTCTTGACGGCAGCCGCCGACAGGGTGGCGGACGGCACCGCCCCGCCGCCCGCGCCGCTCGACGAGCTTCCGGTCGCCTTCGGCGAGCTGCTGCCGCAGGCGGCCAGAGCCAGGGCTCCGCTCAGCGCGAGTGCCAGGACTCCGCCGGCCTTGCGGCCGACGTGGGTGTTCACCATGACGTGCTCCTCGTCGATCAGGTCTGGTGCGAGGGAACGGAGGCGGCGGCGCCGTCTCCGAGGTAGCTGGAGAGGACGAGCTCGCGGTCGGCGAGCAGCTCGGCGGCAGGGCGCTCGAGGGTGATCCGGCCGTGCGAGAGGACGTAGCCGCGGTCCGCGAGCTCCAGGGCGAGCTGCACGTGCTGCTCGACGAGCAGCACCGCGGCGCCGACCTTGGTCGCGTACTGGCGGACCGTGGGCAGCAGCCGCTCGACGATGACCGGCGCCAGCCCGAGGCTCAGCTCGTCGACCAGCAGGACGCGCGGCCCGAGCATGACCGCTTTGGCGATGGCCAGCATCTGCCGCTCGCCGCCCGACAGGTCGGACGCCCGGGCGTTGATGCGGCGCTTCAACGACGGGAGGAGGACCAGCGCCGCGTCGATGTCGAGGGCGGTGTCCGCCCGCTCCTTCCGGGCCGCCGAGCGCATGGCCAGCCGGAGGTGGTCGGCCCGGAAGACGCCCTCACCGGGGTCGTCGGCCGGGATCGGGGTGGTGGCGATCGCGCACCAGGCGGC
>CAJCIY010000275.1 GCA_903970495.1 Candidatus Melainabacteria bacterium
TCCCCCACCAGCGTGTCGAGGCCGTGGTCCAGCGAACGGACGAGCCGGTCGACCTGCGCGGCCGCGAGCGCCGACCACATCTCGTCCTCGGTCGCGTCCGGCTTGGCGAAGGCCAGGTTGTTGCGGACGGTGTCGTGGAACAGGTGCGCGTCCTGCGTGACGACCCCGACGGTGTCGCGGAGCGAGCCGGCCGAGGTGTCGCGGACGTCGACGCCCGCGATCCGGACACTGCCGGCCTGCACGTCGTAGAGGCGGGTGACGAGCTGGCTGATCGTGGTCTTGCCGGCACCGGAGGGACCGACGAGCGCCGCGAGCTGACCGGGGCCGACCTCGAACGAGACGTCGTGGAGCACGTCCTGCGGCACCGACTCGTCGAGCACCGCGACCGACTCGAGCGACGCGAGCGACACCTCGGCGGCCGACGGGTAGCGGAAGGTGACGTGGTCGAAGGCCACCGACGCCGGGCCGGAGAGCGGCTGCGGCACAGCGGGATCGGAGATCGAGGGCGTGAGGTCGAGCACCTCGAAGACCCGCTCGAAGGACACCAGCGCGGTCATCACGTCGACGTTGACGTTGGACAGCGCCGTCAACGGCCCGTACAGCCGGGCCAGGTACGCGGTCAGCGCCACGATCGTCCCGATCGACAGCGCGCCCTCGGCGGTGAGCCGGCCACCGATGCCGTAGACGATCGCGGTCGCGATGGCGGCGGTGAGGGTGAGCGAGGTCGCGAACACCCGGCCGTACATGGCCTGGGTGACGCCGATGTCGCGGACCCGGCCGGCGGCGGAGCGGAACGGGCCGTCGGGCTCCTCAGGCCGGCCGAACAGCTTGACCAGCAGCGCGCCGGCGACGTTGAACCGCTCCGTCATCGTGGTCGAGGTGACCGCGTTGAGCTGGTAGCTCTCGCGGGTGATCGCCTGGAGCCGGCGGCCGAGCAGCCGCGCCGGCAGCACGAACAGCGGCAGCAGCGCGAGCGAGACCAGCGTGATCTGCCAGGACAGGAAGAACATCGCCCCGAGCACGAGGGCGACGGAGATGACGTTCGAGAAGACCGAGGACAGCGTGCCCGTGAAGGCCGACTGCGCGCCGAGGACGTCGGAGTTGATGCGGCTGATGAGCGCCCCGGTCTGCGTACGGGTGAAGAACGCGATGGGCTGGCGCTGCAGGTGCTCGTAGACCCGCACCCGCATGTCGTAGATCAGGCCCTCGCCGATCCGCGCGGAGTACCAGCGGGAGGCCAGGTTGACACCCGCGTCGGCCACCGCGATCAGTGCGACGACGCCGGCAAGCCACTCGATCAGCCCGACGTTGTGGTGTCCGTGCGGACCGCCACCGATGCCGCCGTTGATGATCTCGCGGAGGATCAGCGGGCTGACCGCCGTGGCGACCGCGTCGAGCACGATGAGCAGCAGGAACCAGCCGATCATCCGCCGGTACGGCCCGGCGAAGGCGACGATCCGCCGGAGCGTCCCCGGCGCGAGCTTCTGCTTGGTGACCGAACGGTCGGTCCGGTACGAGTGCATGACCTGCCAGCCCATGCCTGCGCTCATGCCCTCACCCTCCTCGTCTGCGTGTGCAGCTCACTCCGTCACGCAGACCTTCCCGTCGGTCTACGTGAAGGCGTTGACGCCGGTCACCGCGCGAGAGATCAGCAGCTTCTGGATCTGCGAGGTGCCCTCGTACAGGGTCGTGACGCGGGCGTCGCGCATCAGCTTGCCGGGGATGTACTCGTCGATGTAGCCGTACCCGCCGTGGGCCTGCACGCAGTTGTTGGCGGCGCGGACCGAGGCCTCCGAGGCGAACAGCTTGGCCTTCGACGCCTCCAGCGTGAAGCGCTCGCCGCGCGCCGCCATGTCGGCGACGCGGTAGGTCAGCAACCGCGCGCAGTCGACGTCGACGGCGGTGTCGGCGATCAGCTCGGCGACCAGCTGGTGGCCGGCGACCGGCTTCCCGAACTGGGTGCGCTGCGTCGTGTAGTCGACCATCACCTCGAGCGCCCGCTGCGCGAGACCGGTGCAGGACGCGGCCAGCGACATCCGGCCGAAGTCCAGCGAGGACAGCGCCACCTTGATGCCGGTGCCCTCGGTGCCGCCGAGCAGGCAGTCGGCGCCGACCACCACGTCGTCGAGCACGAGCTCGGCGGTGTCGCAGGACCGGAGGCCGAGCTTGCCGTGGATCGCGTTGGCGGTGAAGCCCTTCGTGTCGGTCGGCACGAGGAACGCGCTGACCCCACGGGCGCCTGGACCGCCCGTACGCGCCATGACGAGGGCGACCCCGGCGATGGTGCCGTTGGTGATGAAGATCTTGCGGCCGTTGATCCGGTAGGTGTCGCCCTCCTTGACCGCCGACGCGGCGAGGTCACCGGGGTTGGAGCCGTAGTCGGGCTCGGTCAGCCCGAAGCAGCCGAGGACGTCGCCCGCAGCCATCTGCGGCAGCCAGCGCTGCTTCTGCTCCTCAGTGCCCCAGTTGACGATCGCGCTCGAGACCAGGCCGAGGTGCACCGAGAGGATCGACCGGACGTTCGCGTCGCCGCGGCCCAGCTCCTCGATGACCAGCACGTACGACAGCGGGTCGGCGCCGCTGCCGCCGTACTCCTCCGGGATGGTCAGCCCGATGAAGCCGGTCTGCTTCAGCGCGTCGAGGGCCTCGGTCGGGAAGCGCTCCTCGCGGTCGTTCTGGATCGCATGCGGGATCACGGCCGTCTCGACCATGTCGTGGGCGACCTTGCGCACGGCCTCGTGCTCGGAGCTGAGCGTCATGTCCATCGTGAAACCCCTTTGTTCTCAGGTGTTCTGGAGCAGGCTGGCGAGGTCGGCGAAGCGGCGGGCCTGGGCCTCGCGCTCCGCCGTGCGCTGGGACTCGAGGTCGTTGCCGAGCGCCTGCTGGAGCAGCGCCTTGGTCTCGACGACCGCCATCCGCAGCGGCGTGAGGCAGGCGGCCACCAGCGCGTCGA
>CAJCIY010000276.1 GCA_903970495.1 Candidatus Melainabacteria bacterium
CGTCGGCGGGCATCCCGGCCGAGGCGACGAGGTAGCGCAGCACGTCGCGGACCGCGATCGGCTGGATCCGGGTCTGCACCCATCTCGGCGTGATCATCGCCGGCAGCCGTTCGGTCAGGTAGCGCAGCATCTCGAACGACGCGCTGCCCGAGCCGATGATCACCGCGGCCTGCAGCGCGACCGTGGGAACGCCCGAGTCGAGCAGGATCTGACCGACCTCCTGCCGCGAGCGCAGGTGCGTCGAGAGCGTCTCGTCCTCGCGCGCCATGCCGCCGAGGTAGACGATCCGCCGCACGCCGGCGTCCTCCGCGGCCCTCGCGAAGGCGGTCGCGGTCTCGCGGTCCTTGGTCTCGAAGTCGCCCGACCCGATCGCGTGGATCAGGTAGTACGCGACCTCCACGCCGGCCATGGCCGCCCGCAGGTCGCCTGAGTCCGACGCGTCGCCCTCGGCGATCTCGACGGCGTCGGCCCAGGGCACGTCGCGGAGCCGGCCGCGGTCGCGGGTCAGGCAGCGCACCTCGTTGCCCGCCTCGAGCAGGCGCGGGACGAGCCGGCCGCCGATGTACCCGGTGGCCCCGGTCACCAGCACGCGCGTCATGGCGGGAGGGTGCCCGTCAGTCGGAGCTCGCATGCCTCCCGACCCGGGCCGGGGGATCCTGCTCGCCACCGGCGCCCGTCTGCCGCAGAATGTCTCTCGGTCGCTCTCCGCCGTCCCGGTTGCCAGCCGGGCTCCCGGACGCCGAGGCCGGCCTCAGGAGGCCGCGTTGTCCGACGCCCTGGTGTTGAACGCGACGTACGAGCCGCTGTGCGTCGTGTCGGGCCGCCGCGCCGTCGTGCTGGTGCTCTCGGCCCGCGCGGTGTCGCTGGAGGCCTCCACCACCGTGCTGCACGCCGAGCGGACCGCGGTCGCGGTGCCGGCCGTCGTCCGGCTCACCCGGTACGTGAAGGTGCCCCACCGCGCCGTCGTGCCGATCACCCGCAAGGGCGTGCTCGCCCGCGACGGCCACCGCTGCGTCTACTGCGGCGCCGCCGCGACGAGCCTCGACCACGTCGTGCCGAAGTCGCGTGGTGGCGCGCACAGCTGGGAGAACGTCGTCGCGGCCTGCGGCCGCTGCAACCACACCAAGGCCGACCGGCCGCTGCACGAGATGGGCTGGCGCGTGCAGTGCCGCAGCTGGCCGCCCCGAGCGCCGACCGGCGCCGCCTGGCGGATCCTCGGCAGCCGCCGGCTCGACCCGACGTGGCTGCCGTTCCTGCAGCCGGCCGTACCCGCGCCGGCTGCCTAGCGGCTGCTCAGCGGCCGGCTGCCTTCGGACCGGCCGTGCGCAGCTCTAGCGCCACCGACAGCGCCACGCGGCGGGCGGGGTCGTCGACCGCGTCGCCGAACAGCTCGCGGAGCCGGCCGAGCCGGTAGCGCACCGTCTGCGGGTGGACGTGCAGCTCCTCGGCCGTCGCCGCCGGCGAGCCGCCGTGCGCCAGCCACGAGCGGAGCGTCTCGGCGAGCCGGTCGGCGGTCGCGGCCGGCTGGCCTTCGAGCGGTGCCAGCTCGGACCGTACGAGGGCAGCCGCCGCCGCGGGGTCCGCGTGGAGCACGAGCGGCAGCAGGTGGTCACCGGTCGCGAGCTCGCCGGCGAGGCCGAGAGCGGGGGCCAGCTCGAGCAGGGCGAGCGCCCGGGCCCGGCTGGTCGCCGCAGCCTCGAGCGCCACGACCGGGCCGACGACCGCGCCGGTGCCGGCCAGCGCGGTCAGCAGCTGCGCGGTGGGCGGCGGGTCGCCGACCACCGCGACCACCGGATCTCCGGGTCGGACCAGAGCCGCGTCGCCGAGGCGCAGGCTCAGGGGTGCGTCGGCCGGGGCGACGATGGCGACCAGCGAGGTCGGCAGGTGCCACGAGGCGAGCCGCGCCGCCGCGGTGACCGACTCGACGTCGACGGCCGGGGCGAGCAGCAGCCGCAGCAGCGACTGCCGGGAGCGGTCGCGCTCGCCGGCGAGCTGGCTCTGCTGCTCGGCGTACCCGCGGGCCGAGGCCGCCGAGAGCGAGTCGATGTGGCTGAAGACCAGCTCGGCGAGCGTGATCAGCTGCCCGGTGTCGAGCCCGTGCTCGGCGCCGAGCGTCCCGAACGCCCGCCACGCGACCCGGGCGCCGACCCGGTACGCCGTGAGCAGCGCCTCGAGCGGCCGGCCGTGCCGCAGCTCGCCGGCGCCGAGCGCCTCGTACACGGCCAGACCGCCGGTCTCGCCCCGGCCACCGGTCTCGACCATCACGCAGAACTGCCGCAGCGCCTCGGCCACGCCGAGCCGGAGGCCGGCGCCGAAGCTGCCCTCGAGCGGCCGGCGGTAGAGCGGAACCTCGGTCCGGAGCGTCTCGATCATCCCGCCCGCGACGTCGTCGAGCGCGGCCACGAGCACCGGCGAGAGCGAGGCCGGGAGCGTGGCCCAGCGCGGATCGAGCGCCATCGGACCTCCTGCGCGACCGGATTTGTGTCGAGACTACAAACATCCGGCGAACCCTCGTCACACGAACGACTGGTGAGGACATCGTTCGTCGCCCATGCTCAAGACTCAGCACCAGCAGCAGGACACCCGCACACCCAGGAGGCCGCCATGACCGTCGTGACACCCGACGTGACCGAGCGCCCGGACGAGATCCCGGGGCGCAGCAGCGGGATCGCCGGGGACGCGCAGGATCCCTTCGCGCCGGACATCCGGCCGATGTGGGAGCAGGTCCTCCTCTACGTGTTCGTGATCGGCCCGTTCCTCGCTCTCGCCGCGGGCATCGCGCTCGCCGCCACCACCAGCTTCGGCCCGACCTGGCTCGACCTCGGCCTCGCCGTCGGCTTCTACTGCCTGACCGGGCTCGGCATCACCTGCGGCTTCCACCGCTTCTTCACCCACGGCAGCTTCAAGGCCAACCGCGGCCTGAAGATCGCGCTCGCGCTCAGCGGCTCGATGGCCGTCCAGGGGCCGGTCATCCGCTGGGTCGCCGACCACCGCAAGCACCACGCGTTCTCCGACCGCGAGGGCGACCCGCACTCCCCGTGGCGCTTCGGCACCGGCCCGAGGGCGCTGACCAAGGGCCTGTGGTGGGCGCACTCCGGCTGGCTCTTCGACCGCGAGCAGACCAACAAGGACAAGTACGCGCCCGACCTGGTCGCCGACCCGGACATCGCGCTGATCCACAAGCTGTTCGGCGTGACCACGCTGGCCACGCTCGTCGGCCCGATGCTGCTCGGCGGCGTGATCACGATGTCCTGGCACGGCGCCCTCTCGGCGCTGCTGTGGGCCGGCGCGGTCCGGATCTTCCTGCTCCACCACGTCACCTGGTCGGTCAACTCGGTCTGCCACGTGTTCGGCGAGCGCCCGTTCGCCACCCGCGACAAGGCCGCCAACGTGTGGCCGCTCGCGATCGTGAGCTTCGGCGAGAGCTGGCACAACCTGCACCACGCCGACCCGACGAGCGCGCGGCACGGTGTCGACAAGGGCCAGATCGACCTGACCGCCGAGCTGATCCGCGGCTTCGAGAAGGTCGGCTGGGCGCGCGACGTCCGCTGGCCCAAGGCGGAGCGGCTCGACAAGCGGCGCGTGCGCGCCGGCGTCTGAGCAGTACGGTCCGGCGATGCCGGAGCTGCACGACCTGAGTGCCCTCGAGCAGGCCGCGGCCGTGCGGGACCGCACGGTCTCGGCCGTCGAGCTCGTCACGCACCACCTCGATCGCGTCGATCGGCTCTCGGAGCCGCTCGGCGCCTTCGTGACGGTGACCGCCGACGCGGCGCTCGCGCAGGCGCGCGAGGCCGACGCGCTGGTGGCCGCGGGCGGCGAGCTGCCGCCGCTGCTCGGCGTCCCCACCGCGATCAAGGACCTCAACAGCACCGCGGGCATCCGCACCACGGCCGGCTCGGCGCTGCTGGCCGACAACGTCCCGGACCACGACGACGCGGTCGTACGCCTGCTGCGCGCCGCCGGCACCATCAGCCTGGGCAAGACCAACACCCCGGAGTTCGGGCTGCCCTGCTACACCGAGCCCGACGTCGCCCCGCCGGCGCGCACGCCCTGGGACCTGGACCGCTCGGCCGGCGGGTCGTCGGGCGGGGCCGGGGCCGCCGTCGCCGCAGGGCTGGTGCCGTTCGCGCAGGGCAGCGACGGCGGCGGCTCGATCCGCATCCCCTCGAGCGTCTGCGGGCTGTTCGGGATCAAGACCAGCCGCGGCCGGGTCTCGAGCGGACCGCTCGGCAACGACACCGCCGGCCTGAGCGTGATCGGGCCGCTCGCCCGGACGGTGGCCGACGCGGCCGCGATGCTCGACGCCATCGCCGTCCCGCAGCCGGGCGACCCGCAGTGGGCGCCGCCGCCTGCGGAGCCGTACCTGGCGCAGGTCGGTCGCGACCCCGGCCGCCTCGTCGTCGGCCGGTACGTCGGCAACCTCCTCGGCGCCCCCGTGGCACCGGACTGCGTCGCCGCCTGGGAGCATGCGACCGCGCTGCTGACCGACCTCGGCCACGAGGTGGTCGACGTCCCGGTGCCCGACCTCGGCGAGCTCTACCTCTCGTTCGTGGTGCTGTGGTCGGTCGGCGCCGCGAGCATCCCCGTCCCCGAGGGCCGCGAGGAGGTGCTCCGGCCGCTGACCCGCTGGCTTCGCGAGACCGGCCGCGGCTTCTCCGGCGCCGACTTCCTGCAGGCCGCCGGCCGGCTGCAGACGGCGGCCCGGGCGCACGTCGCGGCCACCGCCCGCTACGACGCGGTCCTCACCCCGACCCTCGCGCAGCTTCCGGCCCCGGTCGGCGGGCTGCGCGACGACACCGACCCGCAGGGCGACTTCCGCGCACAGGGCCAGTTCACCCCGTACACGTCGATCTACAACATGACGGGGCAGCCGGCGGTCAGCGTCCCGCTCCACCACACCGCCGCGAACCTGCCGGTCGGCGTGCAGCTCGTCGGGCGGCCGGCCGACGAGGCGACCCTGATCCGGCTCTCGGCCCAGCTCGAGGCCGCTGCTCCCTGGGCCGATCGGCGGCCGGACTGCTGGTGACCCGTGGTCCGAGCGGCGGGCGACCGGCAGCTGCCGGCTGCCGAAGGACCGGGTGAGGGCGGAGACGCGCCGTCTCGGGGGTCGGCGCGTCCCCGCTCTCCAGACCGGGCGCGGAGGTCGGGTGCTCCGATACAGTCCGGCCGTGCCCCGTCGCCGCCTGTCCCGCCGCCTGGCGCAGTGCGCCACCCTCGCGCTGCCGACGCTGCTGGCCCTCGCGCTCCCGGCCGTCGCCTCCGCGGCGCCGCTGGACGACCTGCCCGGCCACGCCTCGAAGTTCACCGTCGTCGACGGCTTCCTGATCTTCGGGGTGGCCCCGGTCGGCGTCTACCTGCTGATCGCCCTGCTGGTGATGCGCCCGGGTACGTCCTCGAAGGCGCAGCGCTACCGGCCGGGACGCGACTGGACCGCCGCCCCGAGCTGGAGCGGGTTGCACCCCGAGGCGTCGCAGAACGCGCCGGCGCTCGAGGGCGGCCTCCCGGTCATGGACGGCGCCCCCGACGCCGAGCACGGCGACAGCAGAGAGGACGCGGCCGACGGCCGGTCACCCGAGCGCGGGGCGCAGCGCGACACCGGCGGTGCCCGTGGCAGCTGGTGAGGCCTTCTCCTTCATCGCGCAGCAGCGCATCGACGACGCCCTGCGCGGCTTCACCGACCAGAGCGGCCTGGTCGCCTCGGTCTACGTCGGTTCAACCGCCGACAACGGGCTGAGCATCGACGCGTTCGCCCAGCGGGCGCTGGCTGCGCTGCCCGCGCACGAGGCCGGCACCGTCCTGGTCGTCGTCGACCCGGGCCGGCGGCAGAGCGTCGTGTGCACCGACCCGGCGGCGCGACACCGGGTGAGCGACGAGTCGTGCGCGCTGGCGACGCTCTCGATGACCACCAGCTTCGGGGCCGGTGACCTCGTCGGCGGCATCGTGATCGGGCTGCGGATGCTGGGCGACGCCTGCACTCCGGTGACCACGACGCACGGCCGGCCCGAGCCGACCAGCTCGACGGTCACCCGCCGCTGACCGGTCAGCTCCCGGCGCGGGCGTCCACCTCGCGGTCGCGCAGCGCCCGCAGCATCCCGTCGCGTCCCTCGGCCAGCAGCCGCCTCGCACCAGACCGCGTGCTGTTCGACGCCGCGATGGCCGCGTCGACCGCGGCGACCGTCTGCTCGGAGATCTGGCTGGCCGGGAAGAACAGCTCGGTGATGGTGTGCGCCGTCTCGGACGAGCGCTCGTCCCACACCCGCGGCAGGTCGTCGAAGAACCGCTGCACGTAGGGCGCGGTCAGCGCCGCGTGCCGCGGCCGCCAGAACCCGGCGAGGGTCGCCATCGTGATGTGGTTCGACAGCGACGGTGTCAGCATCACCGCGTCGTACGCGGCCTCCTTGGCCGCCGCGGTCGGCAGCGCCGTCCGGGCGGTGGCCGCCCGCTTCTCGCCGGCCGCGGTGTCGTCGCGCGCGGCCTCTGCGTCGATCTCGGCGGCGTCGGCCGCGCCGCGCGCGACCAGCTCCGTCAGCAGCGTCCACCGCAGGTCGGTGTCGACGTCGAGCCCGGGCAGCACCTCGTCACCGGTCAGCAGCGCCCGGACCGTGGCGGTCTGGGCGTCGGTCGTCGCGGCCTGGGCGAACGCGGAGACGTACCCGAGCTGCAGGTCGCTGCCCGGTTCGGCCGAGCGCATCAGCGACTCGCAGGTCGTGGCCAGCTCCGTCGTCGCGGCGTCGAGGTTGGCCGGGTCGCCGTAGGAGCTCAGGGCCAGCTGCGCCTTGGCGATCGTCGAGGTGACCATGCCTATGTCGGTCTCGGCGCCGATGCCGGCGCGGACCAGGGCGGCGTAGTCGCGCGCCGCCATCTCGCCGTCGCGGGTCATGTCCCAGGCCGCCGCCCAGCACAGCGCTCGGGGGAGCGAGTCCTCGAAGCCGAACGAGTGCCGGGTGAGGTCGGCCAGGGAGTCGGCGTCGAGCCGGATCTTGGCGTACGTCAGGTCGTCGTCGTTGAGCAGCACGACGTCGGGCTTGGCCGTCCCGACGAGCTTCGCGACCTCGGTCCGCTCGCCGACCACGTCGAGCTCCACCCGCTCGCGGCGCACGAGGGTGGTGCCCTGCCGGTCGTACAGGCCGATCGCGATCCGGTGCGAGCGCAGCGTCGGGTGCTCGCCGGCCGCCGACTGCAGCACGGCGAACGACGTGAACGCGCCGTCGGCACCGACCTCGAAGCTGGGCCGGAGGGTGTTGACGCCGGTGGTCTGCAGCCACTCCGCCGACCAGTCCGCCAGGTCGCGGCCGGAGCTCTCCTCGAGCACCGCCAGCAGGTCTGCGAGGCTGGTGTTGCCGAAGGCGAAGCGCTGGAAGTAGGTCCGCAGGCCGGCGAAGAACTCCTCCTGGCCGACCCACGCGACGAGCTGCTTGAGGACGCTGGCGCCCTTGGCGTACGTGATGCCGTCGAAGTTGGCCTTGACCGTCTCGATGTCGGTCGCGTCGGCCGAGATCGGGTGCGTCGAGGGCAGCTGGTCCTGGCGGTAGGCCCAGGTCTTCTCGGTGTTCGCGAAGGTGGTCCACGCGCCGGTCCAGCGGGTCTCGTTCGCCTGGACGTACACCGAGACGTAGGTGGCGAACGACTCGTTGAGCCACAGGTCGTCCCACCAGCGCATCGTCACGAGGTCGCCGAACCACATGTGCGCCATCTCGTGCAGGATCGTCTCGGCCCGCCGCTCGTACTTCGCGTCGGTGACCTTCGACCGGAAGATGTAGTCCTCGAGGATCGTGACGGCGCCCGCGTTCTCCATCGCGCCGGCGTTGAACTCCGGCACGAAGAGCTGGTCGTACTTGCCGAACGCGTACGGGTGCTCGAAGACACGGTGGAAGAAGTCGAACCCGCGCTTGGTGACGTCGAACAGCGCGTCGGCGTCGAGGTGGTCGGCGAGCGAGGCGCGGCAGAACAGGCCGAGCGGGATCTCGCCGTGCGGACCGCTGTAGGTGTCGCGCACCTCGTGGTACGGCCCGGCGACCAGCGCGGTGATGTACGTCGACATCCGCGCCGTCGTCTCGAACACCGTGCGCCCCGGCTCGCGTGTCGCGACCGCGCCGTTGGAGACGGCGATCCAGTTCTCGGGCATCGTGACGGCCAGCGTCAGCGTCGCCTTGAGGTCGGGCTGGTCGAAGCAGGCGTACATGCGGTGGGCGTCGTAGGTCTCGAACTGCGAGTAGAGGTAGACCTCGCCGTCGACGCGGTCGACGAACCGGTGCAGTCCCTCGCCGGTGTGGGAGTAGAGGCAGTCGGCCTCGACGACGAGTGAGTTGGTGGCCGCGAGGTCGGTGAGCTCGAGCCGGCCGCCGTCGTAGCCACCCAGGTCGACGGGTCGGCCGTTGAGCGTCGCCGCCCGGACCGTGTCGGCCGCGATCTCCACGAACGTCGACGCGCCCTCGGTCGCGTCGAAGCCGACCGCGGACCGGGAGGCGAAGGTGCGTTCGCCGGTCGTCAGGTCGAGCGTCACGTCGTAGGAGTGGACACGGGAGATCACCGACGAGCGACGGGTCGCCTCGTCGCGGGTGAGGTTGGAGTCGGAGGGCATGTGGAGCAGTCTCGCAGAGAGCACCGCGTCGGGAAGGGTCTGACCGCCCCCGGGCTTGCAGCCGCAGACGCGTCCGACCATCCCCGGAGGTACGAGTGACCGCGACGGCAAGCGCAACCGCGACAGCCCCGACCGACACCGCGCTCGGCGCGCGGGCGCAGGCCGACTTCTGGTTCGACCCGCTCTGCCCCTGGGCGTGGATGACCTCGCGCTGGATGCTCGAGGTCGAGATGGTCCGCGAGGTCGACGTCCGTTGGCACGTGATGAGCCTCGCCGTGCTCAACGAGGGCCGGGACCTGCCCGAGCAGTACCTCGAGATGATGAAGAAGGCCTGGGGGCCCGTACGCGTCTGCATCGCCGCCGCCCAGCAGCACGGCGAGCAGGTGCTGCTGCCGCTCTACACCGCGATGGGCACCCGGCGTCACCCCGGCGGCCAGGACCTCGACCGCGACCTGATCGTGTCCTCGCTGGAGGAGGTCGGGCTGCCGGTCTCGCTCGCCGACGCGGCCGACTCGACCGAGTACGACGCCGCGCTGCGCGCCTCGCACCAGGACGGCATCGACCGGGTCGGCGAGGACGTCGGCACGCCGGTCGTCAGCGTCGAGGGCGTCGCGTTCTTCGGTCCCGTCGTGACGCCGGCCCCGAAGGGCGAGGCCGCCGGCCTGCTGTGGGACGGCTGCCGGCTGGTCGCGGCGACCCCCGGCTTCTACGAGCTCAAGCGCACCCGTACCGAGGGCCCGATCTTCGACTGACCCCGACCCCTCACAATGTGCAGGTGCAGACGCGTCACATCTGACGCATCTGCACCACCGGTTCCGCCCTAGGCCGCGATGGCCATGAGCAGGCCGCGGGGGTCGCGCTCGGGCCGGTCCGGCAGCAGCACCGCAGCCCCGGCCAGCCACCGCTGCGCCGTCCAGGCACAGACCAGCGCGTCGAGGACGTCGTCGCGCTTGGCTCCGGCGAGCCG
The DNA here is from genome assembly GCA_903970495.1 of Candidatus Melainabacteria bacterium. Taxonomy (GTDB): domain Bacteria; phylum Actinomycetota; class Actinomycetes; order Mycobacteriales; family CAJCIY01; genus CAJCIY01. The sequence goes on from CAJCIY010000276.1 coordinate 9,549, forward strand.
CGGCCCGACGTCCCAGACCCGCCGGATCACGGCCTCCCGCGCGTCGCGTCCGGCCGCGCGCCGCTTCGAGCCGAGGTCGCGGCCGGCGAGCTCGAGCCACGCCAGCTCCGGGTGGACCTCGACCAGCCGCGCCTGGTCGGCTGGCGTCACCGAGGCGTCCACCGCGGCGATCCGACCGAAGATGTTGTACGCCTGGATGCTCACGCCCCGCCCGGTCAGCGCGCGGGAGGCGGCGACGGTCTCGGCGTGCGACGCCAGGCCGAGCAGCTCCCGTGGCGGCGCCGGGAACACCGACGACCGGCGTACGCCCAGCAGCGCGCGGGCGGCGGTCTCCGCCGTCCGGCGCTGGCCGGGCGCCGGCAGCCCGATCGGGATGTCGACCGCCACGACGTCGACGTCCTCGGCCAGCGGCGCCGCGAGGTCCCAACCGTCGTAGCGGCAGAGCTCCACCGAGCTCCCGTCGACGAGCGCTCCCGCCCAGCCGCCGGGGCAGCCGTCCAGTCCCAGCACGCGCACGGCTGCCAGGATGCACCCCATGCGGGTGCACCTGGGATCGGACCACGCCGGCCACGAGCTGCGGCTGCGGCTGATCGCCCGGCTCGAGGAGCTCGGCCACACCACGGTCGACCACGGTCCGACGGCGTACGACCCGGACGACGACTACCCGGGCTTCTGCATCGCGACGGGCGAGGCCACGGTCGCCGACCCCGGCAGCCTCGGCATCGTCGTCGGTGGCTCCGGCAACGGCGAGGCGATCGCGGCCAACAAGGTCGTCGGCGTCCGCTGCGCGCTGGCGTGGGATCTCGACTCCGCGACGCTCGGCCGTCAGCACAACGACGCCAACGTGCTGTCGCTGTCAGCCCGGCTCTACGACAACGACCTCGCGGTCACCCTGGCCGAGCGGTTCGTCGCGACACCGTTCTCCCGCGAGGCCCGCCACGCCCGCCGGATCGCCGAGCTCGCCGACTACGAGCAGGGTCGATGAGCGCGGACACGCAGCGGGTGGAGGTCTAGTGCCGGAGGGGCACACGCTCCATCGGATCGCGCTCGCCCACACCGCGACGTACGCGGGCCACCGGGTGCGCGCCGACAGCCCGCAGGGCCGGTTCGAGGGGGGCGCCGCCGTGCTCGACGGCCGCACGCTCGAGCGGGTCGACGCCTACGGCAAGCACCTGCTCTACGGCTTCGACGGCCTCGACGACGCGCTCCACATCCACCTCGGCCTGTACGGGAAGTTCCGCGAGGGCACGCTGCCGGCGCCCGAGCCGCGGGGCGCGGTACGCCTGCGGCTGCAGGGCGACGGCCACTGGACCGAGCTGCGGGGGGCGACCGCCGTCGAGCTGCTGACGCCGCCGGAGCAGGACGCCCTGCTGGCACGGCTCGGCCCGGACCCGCTGCGCAGCGACGCCGACGGCGGCGGGTTCGTCGCCACCGCCGCGCGCAGCCGGCAGCCGGTGGGCGGCATCCTCATGGACCAGGCCAAGATCGCGGGCGTCGGCAACGTCTACCGGGCCGAGGTGCTCTTCCGGGCCGGGCTCGACCCGTACCTGCCGGGGCGTGACGTCGGCGAGGCGGCGCTCGGGGCGGTGTGGGACGACGTCCGGACCCTGATGCGGGCCGGCGTGCGGAGCGGGCGCATCGTCACGACCCGTCCCGCCGACCGCGGCCGCGGCGGGCGGGTGCGGCGCGAGGACGCGCACTACGTCTACCGGCGGGCCGGGCTGCCCTGCCGGGTCTGCGGGACCGAGGTCCGGCGGGCGGTCATGGCCGGCCGGAACCTGTTCTGGTGTCCGGTCTGCCAGCCTCGCCGGTTAGCGTCGGCCGGGTGAGACGCCCCCCGGTCCTCGTGATCCCGCTGCTGGCCGCCGCCGCGCTGCTCGCCGCCTGCGGCTCCTCGTCCACCGCGACCGTCGCCCCGTCGACGACGGCATCGCAACCGGCCGCGGCCGGCCCGTCGGTCGCCGCACCGGCGCTCGTGCCGGCCGCGGCGGTCCCGGCGGTGACCGGTCCGCTCGGGTACGAGCCGAAGGTCGCCGCGACGACGGCGAAGGCGCCGACCTCGCTGCTCGTCCACGACGTCGTGGTCGGCGACGGCGACACCGCCGAGCCGGGTGACCAGCTGCAGGTCCAGTACACCGGCGTGCTCTTCCCGACGGCCAAGAAGTTCGACGCGTCCTGGACCGACGGCCAGGGCAACTTCACCTTCACCCTCGACGCGTCGCCGGCCCAGGTCATCGCCGGCTGGGACCAGGGGCTGGTCGGCATGAAGGTCGGCGGTCGCCGCGAGCTGGTCATCCCGCCGTCGCTGGCGTACGGCGCCCAGGCCGACGGCGCGATCCCCGCGAACTCCACCCTCGTCTTCGTGGTCGACCTGCGCTCGGCGGTGCCGCCGGAGCAGTAGCGGCCTCGCTACCTTGGGCCGCGTGGACCGGGTGCGCGCGTGGCTGCGGACCGGTCGCCTCGCGGGCGAGCGCGGCTGGCTGCTGCTGCTCGTCGCGATCGTCGCGGTGGTCGACGTGCTGGCCGCCGGGCTCCCCACGCATCCGCTCCCGATCGCCGCGCAGACCGTCCCGATCGTGCTCGCCGGGCTGCTGCTCGAGCTCCGCGCGCTCCGCTGGCTGCTCGCCGCCGTCGCCGTCGCGGTGGCTGCCGCGCTCGTGGTCCTCGGCTACACCCAGACCCGGCTGGGGTCGGTGATCGTGGTCGCGGTCGTCGCGCTGGTGGTGGCGCGCACCGCGGCGATGCGGGAGCGCCTCGGTGTGGTGGGCGTACGCGGCGACACCGTGCTCGCCGACCTGCGCGACCGGCTGGCGGCCTCCGCCCGGGTGCCGGCGCTCCCGGCCGGCTGGCACGCCGACGTCGCCACCGAGCTCGCCGGCGGTCTGATGTTCGGCGGCGATGTCGTCCTCACCCACGAGGCCGACGGCGTCCTGCAGATCCTGGTCGTCGACGTGTCCGGCAGCGGTGCCGCCGCTGCCACCCGGGCGCTGCAGCTGTCCGGTGCGTTCGGCGGCCTGGTCGGCGCGGTCTCGCCCGAGCGGCTGCTGCCGGCGGCGAACGACTACCTGCTGCGGCAGGGCTGGGACGACGGGTTCGCGACGGCGGCTCACCTCACCGTCGACACCGGCACGGGGGCGTACGCGCTCCGCTCGGCCGGCCACCCGCCGCCGGCCCGGTTCCGCGCCGCCGACGGCACCTGGAACCTCGCGACCGCGGGCGGCCCGGCGCTCGGCCTGATCGCCGGCGCGGAGTTCGCCCCGGAGCTCGGGCGGCTCGGCTACGGCGACGCGCTGCTGGCGTACACCGACGGGCTGGTCGAGTCCGCCGACGAGGAGATCGAGCACGGCATCGCCCGGCTGCTCGCCGCGGCCAGCACGCTGGTCGTCGACCGGTTCGCCGGCGGCTCGCGGCGGCTGCTCGCCGCGGCCGGCGGCACGAAGGGTGACGACCGGGCGGCCGTCCTCGTCTGGCGCGACTGACCGGCTTAGCGGACGGTCGCGGGCTCCGGCTCGTCGGCGGCGCTCAGCGGGACGGTCAGGCGCATCCGGGTCCCGCCGGCCGGCGTCCGCTCCGCGACGACCGAGCCGCCGTGCTCCTGCGCAGCCTGCGCGACGATCGCCAGCCCGAGCCCGCTGCCCGGCTGCTCCCGCGAGGTGGTGGCGCGGTAGAAGCGCTCGAAGATGTGCGGCAGGTCCTCGTCGGCGATGCCCGGCCCCTGGTCGGCGACGACCAGCTGGCCCTCGTGCAGGCCGACGAAGACCTCCCCGCCCGGCGGCGACCACTTCACGGCGTTGTCCAGCAGGTTGGTGATGGCCCGCTCGAGCTGCGTCGGCCGGCCGTGCACGGGGGAGCTGCTCAGCTCGGTGACGATCCGGATGTCGGGGGCGCGCCGGCGTACGCGGGCCACCGCGCGGTCGGCGACCTCGGCGAGGTCGACGTCCTCGGGGTCGGCCTGGGCGGAGTCCTCACGCGCCAGGTCCGTGAGGTCGCCGATGAGGCTGGCCAGCTCCGTCGTCTGCGCTGTCAGGTCGGCGAGCAGCCGCTCGCGGTCTGCGGGTTCGAGCACCCGTCCCGCACCGGGGTCCTCGCGGGCGAGCAGCTCGATGTTGGTGCGGAGGCTCGTCAGCGGCGTGCGCAGCTCGTGGCCGGCGTCGGCGACCAGCGCCCGCTGCCGCTCGCGGCTCAGCGCCAGGGCGGCCAGCATCGCGTTGAACGACGAGGCGAGCCGCGCGACCTCGTCCTCGGTCGACTCGCGGTCCGAGAGCGTGATGGGCGCCTCGAGGTCGTCGGTCCGGGCCACCCGCTCGGCCGCCGCCGTCAGCGCCCGGACCGGCCGCAGGGCGGTGCGGGCGACCAGGGCGCCGAGCGCCGCAGCCACCGCCGCGCCGAGCACCCCGACGAACAGCAGCAGCACCGCCAGCTTGTGCAGCGACTGCTCCTGCGCGGCGATGTCCTGCGCGACCTGCAGCGCGACCGAGCTGCCGGGGATCTGGACGGTCGCGAGCCGGTAGTCGACGCCGTCCTCGGTGAAGGTCCGCAGCGTGCTGCGGTGCGTGCCCGCCGCCACCGCCTTCTCCTCGTCGGTGGCCGGCGGGAACGTCGAGGTCCTGCTGTTGATCGTGACGACCTGGCCGGTGGCCTCGAGGAACTGCAGCGGGAGCGAGAGCTGGGTCAAGGCTGGTGCGTTGACCTCGACACCGTTGAAGCCGTTCTGGAGCAGGCCCTCGCTCTGGGCGGTCGTCGTCGTGACGGTGAGGAGGTTGGCGTCGGTCTGGTTCTGCAGGGTGTGCCGGGTGTAGAGCCAGGCGGCTGCGCCCACGGCGAGCACCGTCGCGAAGACGCTGATCGCCACCAGGGCGGCGATCCGGCGGCGCAGTGAGAAGCCGCGGATCCAGCTCACGGGAGCCTCACCCCAAGCGTCACCCGGGATGTCACGCGGGCTGCTCCCGCAGCACGTAGCCGACGCCGCGGACCGTGTGCAGCAGCCGGCTCTCGCCCTCGGCCTCGAGCTTCCGGCGGAGGTAGCCGACGTACACCTCGAGGGAGTTGGAGGAGTACTCCAGCGCGAACCCCCAGACGCGCTCCACGATCTGGCCGCGGGTGAGCACCTGCTTGGGGTGCTCCAGGAACATCTCGAGCAGGTTGAACTCGGTCACGGTGAGCGTGATCGGACGGTCGCCCCGGCGTACGTCCCGGGTCAGCGGGTCGAGGCTGAGGTCGGCGAAGACCAGCGCACCGTCGCCGGCACCCTCCTCGGGACGGCGGCGGAGCAGCGCGCGGAGCCGGGCGAGCAGCTCCTCGAGGGCGAACGGCTTGACGAGGTAGTCGTCAGCGCCGGCGTCCAGGCCGACGACGCGGTCGGCGACGCCGTCGCGCGCCGTGAGCATGAGGATCGGCACGGTCGCGCCGCGGGCGCGCAGCTGGCGGCAGGTCTGCAGTCCGTCGAGGCGCGGCATGAGCACGTCCAGCACGATGACGTCCGGCTCGCCGGCCGCCACCGCGACGAGCGCCTGCTCGCCGTCGACCGCCAGCGTGACGTCGTAGCCCTCGAAGCGCAGCGAGCGCTCCAGTGACTCGCGGACCGCGGGCTCGTCGTCCACCACCAGCACGTGCACCCACCCAGGATGACACCTCCTGTGATCTTCCCGGGACGGGTCCCCGCTGCCTCAGGGCGTTCTCATCGCGCGCTCACGGGGCACTCACCGGTGGGCCGCACGGTGATCAGCGAGCATGGGAGCGCTGTGCTGACCGATCAGGCAGGGCAGCGCGCCGACCAGCGAGGGAGAACCGTGAGCGAGCAGCCGGGGCCGGACGAGTCCGGTACGCCGTGGTGGGGCCAGACCTGGAGCGATCCCGACGGCGGGACAGCCCCGGCCCCGCAGGCCGAGCCGGGGGCGTCGCAGCCGACCACCGCCCTGCCGACGCTGCCGTACCCGCTGCCGCCGTCCGCCCAGCCGCCGACGGCGACGAAGCCGACCCGCCAGCTCCCGCTCCTGACCGGCGGCATCCTCGTCGTCGCCATCGTGGCGCTGATCGCGGCGAGCGCCGGCGCGGCCATCGGTGTCACCGTCGGCCGGGACCACGACAAGACCACGGTCGTGCAGACCACGGCGGCGACCACGGCCGGCAGCGGGTCGACGGCCGGCAGTGCGCAGAGCTCCCTGGAGGCGGTGGCGAAGGACGTCTCGCCCGCCGTCGTGCTGGTGACCGAGGAGAGCGGCGACCTGCTGGGCACCGGCTCCGGGGTCGTCCTCGACGCCGCGGCGGGCTACATCCTCACCAACAACCACGTCGTCTCCGCGTACGCGACCGGCGGCGGCTCGCTGACCGTCAGCACCATGGCCGGGAAGACCGCCAAGGCGACCGTCGTCGGGCGCGACCCGACGGCCGACATCGCGGTCATCAAGGTGTCGCTCCCCGGGCTGACGCAGGCGCGGATCGGTGACAGCAGCACGGTCGTCGTCGGGCAGACCGTCGTGGCCATCGGCGCCCCGCTGGGGCTGCAGGGCACCGTGACCTCGGGCATCGTCTCGGCGCTGCACCGGCCGGTCTCGACCGAGGACACGACGGACTCGACCGGCACCGACACCCTGGCGACCATCGACGCGATCCAGACCGACGCGGCGATCAACCCGGGCAACTCCGGCGGCCCGCTGGTCGACCTCAACGGCGACGTGATCGGGATCAACTCCGCGATCGCGAGCGTCGCCCAGAGCTCCGGGACCGACCAGGACCAGGAGTCCGGCAGCATCGGCGTCGGCTTCGCGATCCCGATCGACGAGGCGCTCTACACGGCCGACCAGCTCGAGAAGACCGGGCACGCGGTCCACGCCGTGCTCGGCGTGTCGCTGCGGGCCGACCAGACCGGTACGTCGACCTCGGGCGCCGTCGTCGCCAGCGTGATGGCGGGCAGCCCGGCCGCGAAGGCCGGGTTCAAGGCAGGCGACGTGATCACCGCGATCGACGGCACCGCGATCCCGGACGCCGACTCGGCGATCACCGCGATCCGCGCCGACCACCGGCCGGGCGACGTCGTGAAGGTGACGCTCCGGCGGGGCAGCCAGACCGCGACGCTGTCGGTCACGCTCGCCGCGTCGCCGCCCTCCTGACCTCCTGGTCGGGCAGGCCCCACCGCGCCCGGGTCGCCGCGTCCAGCGGCCCTGCGGCACGGCTGGGAGCGCCGGCCACCCCGGGCGTACGGCTGAGCCGCGGCGCCGCGGCGGGGACGACCGCGCCGGCCTGCTCCACCTGGCTGCCGCGGGCCGCCAGGTGCGGGTCGTGCGGCGCCTCGGCCAGCCCCAGCACCGGCGTCACGCACGCGTCGGTGCCGGCGAACACCTCGCCCCACGCGTCCCGGCTGCGGGTGAGCAGCGCCGCCGCGATCGCCTCGGTCATCTCCGGCCAGCGGTCCCGGTCGCCCTGCGGCGGCAGCTCGACGCCGAGGCCGGCCACGAACGCGGCGAAGAACTGCGGCTCGAGGCAGCCCACGGCGACGTAGCGGCCGTCGCCGCAGGCGTACGTCCGGTAGAAGGGCGCGCCGCCGTCGAGCAGGTTGACGCCGCGCTCGTCGGCCCAGACGCCCATCGCGCGGAACGACTGCGCCATCGCCAGCAGCGACGACGCCCCGTCGACCATAGCGGCGTCGACGACCTGGCCCTGGCCGCTGGTCTGCCGCTCGAGCAGCGCGGCCAGCACGCCCATCACGAGGTAGAGCGAGCCGCCGCCGAAGTCGGCGACGAGGTTGAGCGGCGGCACCGGCCGGCGGCCGGGCTCACCGATGGCGTGCAGGCCGCCGGTGAGCGAGAGGTAGTTGATGTCGTGGCCGGCGCGCTGGGCGAGCGGCCCGTCCTGACCCCAGCCCGTCATCCGGGCGTACACGAGCCGGGGGTTGCGGGCGAGGCAGTCGTCGGGTCCGAGGCCGAGCCGTTCTGTCACGCCGGGACGGAAGCCCTCGACCAGCACGTCCGCGCGGTCGGCGAGCTCCCGCACGGTGGCGCGGTCACCGTCGTCCTTGAGGTCGGCGGCCAGCTCGGTGCGTCCGCGCAGCAGCGTGTCGAGCGGCGCCGCCGGGGTGCCGGGGCGGGTGACCCGCACGACGTCGGCCCCGAGGTCGGCCAGCAGCATGCACGCGAACGGCCCGGGGCCGATGCCGGCGAGCTCGAGGACCTTGATGCCGTCCAGCGGGCCCATGACCAACCTCCGTGCGGGTCTGCGGGGTGAGAGCGGGCGACGGGAATCGAACCCGCGTAGCCAGTTTGGAAGACTGGGACTCTGCCATTGAGCTACGCCCGCGTGCCGACGCTCGTCGACGTCGTGCGCCGGCCCGGGCCGTAGGATGGCCGACCACGCGCGGGGCGTAGCGTAGTGGCTAGCGCGCCTGCTTTGGGAGCAGGAGATCGGGAGTTCGAGTCTCCCCGCCCCGACCGGCTCCCTGACCGCTCGCGCATTCGCCCTGTCCGACGCAACGAGGAGATCGCACGCCCCGATGAAGGCCGTCAAGGAGGCGCTGGGCCCGACCCGCGTCAAGCTCACCGTCGAGGTCGAGTTCGGGGAGCTCGCGTCCTCGGTCACCGCCGCCTACCGGAAGGTCGGCAGCCAGATCCGGGTGCAGGGCTTCCGCCCGGGCAAGGTGCCGCCGCGGATCATCGACCAGCGCGTCGGTCGCGGCGTCGTCCTGGACGAGGCCGTGCAGGAGGCGCTGCCGCGGTTCTACTCGCAGGCCGCGACCGAGTCCGAGCTCGAGCCGGTCGGCAGCCCCGAGGTCGACGTCACCTCCTTCGCCGACGGCGAGCCCCTGGTCTTCACGGCCGAGGTCGACGTCCGCCCCGAGATCACGCTGCCCGACTACGACGGCCTGCCCGTGACCGTCGACGCGGTCGAGGTGTCCGACGACGACGTCGCGGCACAGCTGGACACCCTCCGCAAGCGGTTCGGCACGCTCGAGGGCGTCGACCGGCCGATCGAGCTCGGCGACTACGCCTCGATCGACCTGCACGCCACCCGCGACGGCGAGCCGATCCCCGAGGCGGAGACGACCGGACTGTCGTACGAGATCGGCTCGGCCTCGCTCGTCGACGGCCTCGACGACGCGCTCGTCGGCCTGGTCGACGGCGCGGACGCGACCTTCACCACCCCGCTGCTCGGCGAGCCCGCCGAGGTGACGGTCACCGTCCGCGGTGTGAAGCAGCAGATCCTGCCCGAGCTCGACGACGACTTCGCGACGACGGCGAGCGAGTTCGACACCCTCGCCGAGCTGCAGACCGACGTCCGGGACCGCATCGAGCGGGTGAAGCGGATGGAGCAGGGGGTCGCCGCCCGCGATGCCGTCCTCGAGGCGCTGCTCGAGAAGGTCGACGTCCCCGTGCCCACGTCCGCCGTCGACGGGGAGGTCGAGGGCCGGTTGCACAACCTCGGCCACGAGCTCGAGGGCATCGGTCAGACGCTCGAGTCCTACCTCGCGATCCAGGGGCGCGAGCGCGAGGAGTTCGACACCGAGCTGCGTGACGGCGCCGAGAAATCGGTCCGCGCCACCTTCGTGCTCGACGCCGTCGCCAAGGCCGAGGAGCTGGGCGTCGACGACGTCGAGCTGTCCAACGAGGTCGTCCGCCGCGCGCAGCGCGGCGGCGTCGAGCCCCAGGTCTACGCCGACCAGCTCGTGCGCGCGGGCCAGCTGCCGCTGCTGATGGGCGAGATCGTGCGGGGCAAGGCGCTCGCGCTGGTGCTCGAGGCCGCGAAGGTCGTCGACAGCAACGGTGTTCCGGTCGACCTGGAGCAGATCGGCGCGATCGCGCCGCGCACCCCCGCCGACGACGGCGAGGCCGAGGCGGACGCCGAGCTCGACGCCATCGACGCGGCCGCGGCAGACGCCGACGGCAGCGACGGCAGTGACGGCAGCGGGGCTGCCGCCGCCGACCCCGGCGACGGGGAGCCGACCGCCTCCGCCTGACCCCGTACGCCGTCGGCGAACGCCGGCATCGCGGCGCAGGCCGCGCGGTTAGGGTCGATCACGAGGCCCGGACCGGGCCCCGACGTGCTGCGCAGAACTGCGAGGGAGCGACATGGGCGAGCTGATCACGCCGAACCTGCGGGGTGCCGGAGGCGGCGGCATGAACCTCGACGACTCGGTCTACAACCGGCTGCTCCGCGAGCGGATCCTGTTCCTCGGCTCGCAGGTCGACGACCCCATCGCCAACGCGCTGTGCGCGCAGCTGCTGCTGCTGTCGGCCGAGGACCCCGAGCGCGACATCTCGCTCTACATCAACTCCCCGGGCGGCTCGGTCAGCGCCGGCATGGCGATCTACGACACCATGCAGCTGATCCCCAACGACGTGTCGACGGTGGCCATGGGCCTCGCGGCGAGCATGGGGCAGTTCCTGCTCTGCGCCGGCGCGGCGGGCAAGCGCTACGCCACGCCGCACGCGCGGATCATGATGCACCAGCCCTCGGGCGGCATCGGCGGCACCGCGAGCGACATCGCGATCCAGGCCGAGCAGATGCTCTACACCAAGCGGACCATGCAGGAGCGCATCGCGCACCACACCGGCCAGACGTACGACCAGATCGAGAACGACTCCGACCGCGACCGCTGGTTCACCGCGGAGGAGGCCAAGGACTACGGGTTCGTCGACCACGTGGTCACGAACGTCGGCAGCATCTCGGAATCGGTGTCCGAGGCCACGAGCACGAGCGGGAAGTGAGCGACATGTCCGAGAAGTACGCAGCGTCCAACCACCTGGTGCCGTACGTCACGCAGACGACGGCACGGGGCGAGCAGGGCTACGACATCTTCAGCCGCTTGCTCAAGGACCGGATCATCTTCCTGGGCACCCCGATCGACGACGCCATCGCCAACATCGTCATGGCGCAGCTGCTGCACCTGGAGTCCGAGGACCCCGACCGTGACATCGCGATCTACGTCAACTCGCCCGGCGGCTCGTTCACCGCGCTGACCGCGATCTACGACACGATGCAGTTCGTCCGGCCCGACATCGCCACCTTCTGCATGGGCCAGGCGGCGTCGGCGGCGGCGGTCATCGTCGCGGCGGGCACGCAGGGCAAGCGCCATGCGCTGTCGCACTCCCGGATCCTCATCCACCAGCCGTACTCGGAGGGTGGCGGCCAGGGCTCGGACATCGAGATCCAGGCGCGCGAGATCCTCCGGATGCGCTCGCAGCTCGAGCAGATGCTGAGCGTGCACTCGGGCCGCAGCGAGGAGGAGGTCCGCAAGGACATCGAGCGCGACAAGATCCTCACCGCCGACGAGGCCAAGGAGTACGGCCTCATCGACGAGGTGCTCGGCAGCCGCAAGCTCATCGCCGCCCGCGGCTAGCCCGGCGCGCAGGGGCTCTTCGCGGCCGGTCTCTCGCCGGAACCCGGTGACGGCGGGGCGCTCCTCGCGTACCGTTCTGGCCGGGCACCGGGGGCTCCCACCGCGGCGCGCCCAGGACCGGAGATCGGGCCCTGCGGGGGGGTGCACCGCGTAGTGTCGCTGTTCGTCGGCGGACCGTCCGCCCGCCTGAGCACGAGAGGACCACTTGCCCGTGGCTCGCATCGGTGACGGCGGAGACCTGCTGAAGTGCAGCTTCTGCGGCAAGTCGCAGAAGCAGGTCAAGAAGCTCATCGCGGGCCCGGGCGTCTACATCTGCGACGAGTGCATCGACCTCTGCAACGAGATCATCGAAGAGGAGCTCTCGGAGTCCTCCGACGTCAGCTTCGACGAGCTGCCCAAGCCGCGCGAGATCTTCGAGTTCCTCGAGCAGTACGTCGTTGGCCAGGAGTCGGCGAAGAAGACGCTGTCGGTCGCGGTCTACAACCACTACAAGCGCGTCCAGGCGGGCGGTGGCGGTGGTGCGGGCTCCGGCGAGCGGACCCTCGACCGCGGTGAGAGCAACCGTACCCGCGACGAGCCGGTCGAGCTCGCGAAGTCGAACATCCTGTTGCTCGGCCCCACCGGCTGCGGCAAGACGTTCCTCGCGCAGACCCTCGCCAAGCTGCTCAACGTGCCGTTCGCCATCGCCGACGCGACCGCGCTGACCGAGGCCGGCTATGTCGGCGAAGACGTCGAGAACATCCTGCTGAAGCTGATCCAGGCCGCGGACTACGACGTCAAGAAGGCCGAGACCGGCATCATCTACATCGACGAGATCGACAAGATCGCCCGCAAGAGCGAGAACCCGTCGATCACCCGCGACGTCTCCGGCGAGGGCGTGCAGCAGGCGCTGCTGAAGATCCTCGAGGGCACCACGGCCTCGGTGCCGCCGCAGGGCGGGCGCAAGCACCCCCACCAGGAGTTCATCCAGATCGACACGACCAACGTGCTGTTCATCGTGGGCGGCGCGTTCGCAGGACTCGATGCGATCGTCGAGTCGCGGATCGGCAAGAAGCAGGTCGGCTTCGGCGCGATGCTGCACGCGCGGCAGACCGACGAGCCCGACGACATCTACGCGCAGGCGATGCCCGAGGACCTGCTGAAGTTCGGCATGATCCCGGAGTTCATCGGCCGGCTGCCGGTGATGGCCCACGTCGACTCGCTCGACCGCGAGGCACTCCTCAAGATCCTCTGCGAGCCGCGCAACGCGCTCGTCAAGCAGTACCGCCGGCTCTTCGAGCTCGACGGCGTGGAGCTCGAGTTCGAGCAGCCCGCGCTCGAGGCGATGGCCGACCTCGCGATCCTGCGCGGAACCGGCGCCCGCGGGCTGCGCGCGCTGATGGAAGAGGTCCTGCTATCGGTCATGTACGACGTGCCCGGTCGCAAGGACGTGGCGAAGGTCGTCATCAGCCGCGAGGCCGTCCTCGAGGGCGTCAACCCGACGATCGTGCCGCGCGAGGACCCGCTGCGGAAGCGCGAGCGCCGCGAGAAGTCCGCCTGACCGAGCCGGTCGCAGGGTTGGTTCATCCCCCGGCGCGGTACGGGGGCGGCATGACCATCGCAGACGAAGACATCCAGACCATCACGGCGACCGACCCGGGTCACGGCGACAGCGACTCGGGCGACAGCGACGAGGTGCAGGTCGACCCGGCCGGCTCCGACCCCGCGGGCGCCGACCCGGCCGCGAGCTGAACCAGCAGCAGCCCGCAGCGCCGTCTCCCCGGGGGGAGACGGCGCTCGGGCGCGTTCTGGCGGTCGACCCCGCAGCGTTCGCCCGCGACCACTGGGACACCGCACCGCTCCTGACGCGCGCCGCCGAGCTCCCGCGGGACTTCGCCGACCTGTTCTCCGCCGCGGCGGTCGACACCCTCGTGGCAGGCAGAGCCCTGCGCGCGCCGTTCTTCAAGGTCGTGAAACAGGGCCGCACCGTCGACCGCGTCACCCGCAGCGCCGTCGCCGGCAGCCGGACGATCACCGACCTCGTCGACGGCGACGCCGTGGCCGCCGCCTATGCCGAGGGCTCCACGCTCGTGCTGCAGTCGCTGCACCGGATGTGGCCGCCCGTCGGGGCGCTGTGCCGCTCGCTGGCCGGCGAGCTCGGCCACCAGACCCAGTGCAACGCCTACGTCACGCCTGCCGGCAGCGCCCGCGGCTTCGACTTTCACCACGACACCCACGACGTCTTCGTGCTGCAGGTCGAGGGCAGCAAGCACTGGCAGGTCCACGCCCCGGTCATCGAGCTGCCGGTCAAGAGCCAGCCCCGCTCCGGCGCGGGCCTCGTGCCCGACGGCCAGGCGCCGGTCCTGGACGTCGTCCTGCACCCGGGCGACTGCCTCTACCTGCCGCGCGGCTTCGTGCACGCTGCCGAGACGACCGACAAGCCGTCGGTGCACCTGACGATCGGGATCGTCACCACGACCTGGCACGACGTGCTCGCCGACGCGCTGGGCACGTTCGGCCCGGACGACCTCACGCTGCGTCGCGCGCTCCCGGTCCGTGCCGCCGGCCCGGTCGACGCCGCGGCCGAGGCGGCCGACCTGCTCAAGCGGGCAACCGACTGGTTGGCCTCGCTCGACCCCGCCGCCGTCGCCGGTCTGCTCGAGCAGCGCCTCGCGCGCGCCGAGCCGATGGAGCCGCTCGGCGTCATGGCGCAGGCCGCTGCCGCAGCTGGCCTCGGCCCCCACACACCGCTCCGCCCGCGCCAGGGGATCGGCGCGGCGATCGCGGTACGCGGGGACCGCGTCGAGCTCACCAGCCGGGCGGCGACGCTGTCGCTGCCGGCCGTCGCGACCCGGCTGCTGGCGGCGGCGCTGGCCGGGCCGGGCACGCCCGAGACGTACGTGGCCGGCGACGCCGACTGCGACGTGGCGGACGCCCTGGTGGTCGTGCGCCGGCTGCTGCGTGAGGGCGTGCTCGTCGCCGGTGCCTGACCCGTTCCGCTGCGCGTCCGCTGCCGAGGCCCGGCGCGAGGACGTCGCCGGCACCGCCAGCCGCATCGACCGGTGGCTGCTCGTCGAGGCTCCCGGACCGTGGGGCGCGCGGGCGCTGCCGCAGAGCCGGGGCGTCGCGGACGCAGCCCTGCTGCCGCTGCAGCAGCGGGCCAAGGCGGCCCACGCCCGCACCCTCCTCGTCCGCCGTCCCGGCGACGGCGTGCCGTCCGGCGACCGTCGGCAGGTCTTCGTCGCCGACAGCCGGCCCGGTCACGAGCGGCTGCTCACGACGGTCGTCCGGCTCGGGGAGCTGGCATCGCTGGAGCTGCCGTACGAGGGGCCGGCCGTCGGCTGGGAGCCGGTGGCCGCGCTGGTCGGCGTGTGCACCCACGGCACCCACGACGTCTGCTGCGCCCTGCGCGGCCGGCCCGTCGCCGCGGCGCTCGCCCGGACGCACCCCGACCTCACCTGGGAGATCTCCCACGTCGGTGGCGACCGCTTCGCGGCGAACGCGCTGGTGCTGCCCGGTGGCCACTACCTCGGGCAGCTGACGGCCGAGGGCGCGCCGGACGTCGTGGACCGGCTGCTCGCCGGCGAACGGCCCGACCCCTGCTACCGCGGCCGCAGCTGCTGGCCGATGCCGGTGCAGGCGGCGCTGGCCCTCGCCGGCGTACGCCTCGGGCTGACCGCGCTGGACGCCCTGACGCCCGGCGGCGCGACGCGGCTCCCGGACGGCTCCTGGCAGGTCGAGCTGGCGTCGGCCGCCGGCGCGTACGCGGCCGTGCTGGCGCAGGAGCAGGGCCCCGACACCTCACGGCTCACCTGCCACGCACCGGACCCGCTGCCGGTGCCGCGCTGGCGCCTGATCGACCTGCGCTGAGCGCCGTCAGTCGCGGACCGAGACGACCTGGCGAGCCTGGGCGACGAGCGCGCCGTCCGGCGACCACAGCGTGCAGTCCTCGTCGAGCAGACCGCCGGCGAGCAGCCGGCCGTGCTGGCGTGCGGCCAGCCAGCCCGCCGGGGGCAGCCGCCGCAGCAGCACCTGCAGCTGCAGCGTCGGCATCCATCCCATCCGCCCGAGGTCGAACGTCACGGGCGGCATCGCGTCGGCGAGCACCAGCGCGCCGAGCACGGCGTCGGGGTAGTCGCACGAGACCCAGCCCCGCAGGTCGGCGCGCCCGCCCGGCCCGTACGGGGGCGGCGCCCACGCCGGGTCCAGCCGGGTGACGATGTGGGCGCCGAGCCCCGTGCGCCGGGCGCCGTGGGTGTCCCGCGACCCGCCGAGGCAGTCCTCCGGGTCGGCCAGCGCGGGCATCTCCTCGCCCGCGGCCCACGCGGCCTCGGCGGCGAGCTCGGGCAGCCGCGCCGTGGTGACCTGCACGTCGACCAGCGGCCGGTCCTGCAGTAGCACCGCGCGGAAGGTCGAGACCGTACGGCCCGAGCGCAGCGGCGTGACCTCGACCGTCGCCGGGCCGGGCGCCGGCGGGACGGCGTACACGGCCTGCACGGCGATCGGGTGCGGGTGCTCCGGCGGCGTCAGGCCGAGGACCGCGCCGACCACCTGCGCGAGCAGGTAGCCGCCGTGCAGCTTGTCGCGGAACCCCCAGCCCTCGACCAGCTCGACGTCGACGGAGCGCGACGTCACGGGGCGGCGAGAGTGACGGCGACCGCCAGCGGCGCCGGGCCGTCGGCATACGCGACCGACGTGACCGAGCCGGCCGCCGCGACGTCGCCGGCCATCGCGCGGACGCGGTCGAGCTCGCTGCTCGGGCCGGTCAGGGTGAGGGTGTCGACGGCGGCGCGCTGGGAGAGCTTCGCCTCCGACTTGGCCTTGCGGACCGCGGAGACGACGGTGGCCACGGTGGCGAGCATCGCGGGATCACCGCCGGTCGGCAGCCCGGTGGCCGACGGCCAGGGCTGGCGGTGGACCGAGCCGGTCTGCCACCACGACCAGACCTCCTCGGTCACGAACGGCAGGAACGGCGCGAACAGCCGCAGCAGGGTCGACAGCGCCGTCGTCAGTGCGGCCCGGGCCGACTCGGTGGCGGCGCCGGTGTCGTACGCGCGGACCTTCACGACCTCGACGTAGTCGTCGCAGAAGGCCCAGAAGAACTCCTCGGCGGCCTCGAGCGCGCGGGTGTAGTCGTAGCCCTCGAAGGCCTTCGTCGCCCGGTCGACGACGCCTGCGAGCGCGGTGGTGAGCGCGAGGTCGAGCGGCTCGGTGACAGCGGCGTCGGAGACGCCGATGCCGAGGACGAACCGCGAGACGTTGAGCAGCTTCATCGCGAGGCGCCGGCCGACCTTCATCTGGCCGGTGTCGAAGGCGGTGTCCGTACCGGGCCGGCCGCTCGCCGCCCAGTAGCGGACCGCGTCGGAGCCGTGCTCGCGGAACAGATCGATGGGCGTCGTCACGTTGCCCTTGGACTTGCTCATCTTCTTGCGGTCCGGGTCGAGGATCCAGCCGTTGATCATCGTCTGGTGCCACGGCACCGACCCGAACTCGGCGTCGGCGCGGACCATCGTCGCGAACAGCCAGGTGCGGATGATGTCGTGGCCCTGCGGCCGGACGTCCATCGGGAAGACCCGGTCGAACAGGTCCGTCCCCCAGCGGCCGGCGATCTGCGGTGTGAGTGAGGACGTCGCCCAGGTGTCCATGATGTCGGGGTCGCCGTCGAAGCCGCCCGGCACGCCGCGCTGCTCCGGCGCGTACCCGGGCGGGCAGTCGGTCGTCGGGTCGACCGGCAGCGCGGCCTCGTCGGGCACGAGCGGGCTGGCGTAGTCGCGCTCGCCCGCCTCGTCGAGCCGGTACCAGAGCGGGAACGGCACGCCGAAGAAGCGCTGCCGGCTGATCAGCCAGTCGCTGTTGAGGCCGCCGACCCAGTTGTCGTACCGGGCCTGCATGTAGGGCGGGCTCCAGGAGAGCTCGGCGCCGCGGCCCACCAGGCGGGCTCGGACGTCGGTGTCGCGGCCGCCGTTGCGCAGGTACCACTGCCGGCTGGTGACGATCTCCAGCGGCCGGTCGCCCTTCTCGAAGAACTTCACCGGGTGCGTGATCGGCCGCGGCTCGCCGACGAGGTCGCCGCTCTCGCGCAGCAGCCCGACGACGCCCTCCCGCGCGGCGAACACCGTCTTGCCCGCGAGGTCCGCGTACGCCTTCGCCCCGTCGTCGCTCAGGCCCGCCGGCGCGTCGGGCAGCAGCCGGCCGTCGCGGCCGAGGATCGGACGGGTGTCGAGTGCGAGCTCGCGCCACCAGACGACGTCGGTCACGTCGCCGAAGGTGCAGATCATCGCGATGCCCGAGCCCTTCCCGGGGTCGGCGAGCGGGTGGGCGCGCACCGGCACCTGCGCGCCGAAGACCGGCGTCGTGACGGTCTGCCCGAACAGCGGCTGGTAGCGGGCGTCGTCGGGGTGGGCGACCAGCGCCACGCAGGCCGGCAGCAGCTCCGGCCGGGTCGTCTCGATGAAGACGTCGCCGTCCGGCCCGTGGAAGCCGATGCGGTGGTACGCGCCCGGCCGCTCCCGGTCCTCGAGCTCCGCCTGGGCGACCGCGGTCCGGAACGTGATGTCCCACATCGTCGGCGCCTCGGCCGTGTACGCGTCGCCGCGCGCCAGGTCGCGCAGGAACGCGCGCTGGCTCACCGCGCGGGCGTGCGCGCCGATCGTCGTGTAGCCCAGCGACCAGTCCACCGACAGCCCGAGCGTGCGGAACGTCTCCTCGAACGCCTGCTCGTCGGTCTGCGTCAGCTCCTCGCAGAGCGCGACGAAGTTCGGCCGGCTGATCGGCACCTGGTCCTTCGGGTCGGGCTTCGCCGGCGGCGCGAAGGCGGGGTCGTAGGCCAGCGACGGCTCGCACCGCACGCCGTAGAAGTTCTGCACCCGGCGCTCGGTCGGCAGGCCGTTGTCGTCCCAGCCCATCGGGTAGAAGACGTCGCGGCCGGTCATGCGCCGGTAGCGCGCGACGCAGTCGACCTGCGCGTACCCGAAGACGGTGCCCATGTGCAGCGACCCGCTCACCGTCGGCGGCGGGGTGTCGATCGAGAAGACGGTCTCGCGGGTCGCGGCCCGGTCGAAGGCGTAGGTGCCCTGCTCGGCCCAGACCGCCGCCCACCGCGCCTCGAGTCCGTCGAGGGTCGGCTTCTCGGGCATGCGGGAGGGATCGCTCACGCGCACAAGCCTAGTAAGGCGGGTTGACTAGGTTTGCGGTGTGGATCACGACGACCCGGTGGCGCGACTGACCGCCGAGCTCGCGGCCCGCCGGCCGCACGTCATGGTCCCGGACCTGAGCCGGATGACCGACCTCGTCGACCTGCTCGGCAGCCCGCAGCGTGCGTACCCGTCGATCCACCTCACCGGGACGAACGGCAAGACCTCGACGGCGCGGATGGTCGACGCGCTGCTGCGGGCGCACGACCTGCGGACCGGCCGCTACACCAGCCCGCACCTCGAGGCGTACGTCGAGCGGATCGCGATCGACGGCGAGCCGATCGATGCGACGAGGCTGGCCGAGGTGTGGGACGAGATCGCGCCGCTGGTCGGCCTGGTCGACGGGCGGCACGAGGAGCGGCTGACGTTCTTCGAGGTCGGGACGGCGCTGGCGTTCGCCGCGTTCGCGGACGCGCCGGTCGACGTCGGCGTCATCGAGGTCGGTCTCGGCGGCACGTGGGACGCGACCAACGTGATCGGCGCGGGCGTCGCCGTGATCACCCCCGTCAGCCTCGACCACACCGAGCTGCTCGGCGAGTCGGTCGCGGAGATCGCGAGCGAGAAGGCCGGCATCATCTGCGCCGGCGCGACCGCGGTGATCGGCGGCCAGCAGCCCGAGGCGCTGGAGGTCCTGCTCGCCCGCTGCGAGGAGGTCGGCGCCCGCGCGGTCGTCGAGGGCCGCGACCTCGCCGTGCTCGACCGGCGGCTCGCGGTCGGCGGCCAGCTGGTGACGCTGGCGACGCGGGCCGCGACGTACTCCGACGTGCTGCTGCCGTTGTTCGGCGAGCACCAGGCGCACAACGCGCTGCTCGCCCTGGCCGCGGTCGAGGCCTTCCTGGGCGGCCGCGCGCTCGATGCGGAGGTGGTCCGCGACGGCTTCGCGGCGGCCACCTCGCCGGGTCGGCTCGAGATCGTGCGGACCTCGCCGACCGTGATCCTCGACGGCGCGCACAACCCGGCCGGCGCCGCGGCCCTCGCCGCCGGGCTGCGCGAGTCGTTCGACCTGGGCCGGCTGGTGGTCGTCGTCGGGATGCTCGCCGACAAGGACGCGGCCGGCTTCCTGGAGCAGCTCGCGCCGGTCGTGGACCACCTGGTCGCGACCGAGCCGGCCTCGCCGCGCGCGCTGCCGGCCGAGGACCTCGCCGACATCGCGCGCGACGTCCTCGGCGAGGACGACGACGTGTCGCTCGCGCCGTCGCTGCCCGAGGCGATCGACCGCGCGGTCGCGCAGGCCGACGTCGCCTTCGCGGAGACCGGCGAGGCCGGCGGCGTCGGCGTGCTCATCACCGGCTCGCTCGTCACGGTCGGCGAGGCGCGGACGCTGCTCGTCCGGCGCCAGCATCCCGCCGTCTAAGGTTGCCCGCCGTGGAGAGAACCCTGGTCCTGGTCAAGCCCGACGGCGTACGCCGGGGGCTGGTCGGCGAGGTGCTCAGCCGCCTCGAGCGCAAGGGCTTCACGCTGGTCGCCGCAGAGCTGCGCACCCTCGACGCCGCCACGGCACGGACCCACTACGGCGAGCACGAGGGCAAGCCGTTCTTCGAGGGCCTCGTCGCGTTCATCACCGGCGGGCCGACCTTCTGTGCGGTCGTCGAGGGGCCGGACGTCATCGCGTCGTGGCGGACCATGATGGGCGCGACGAACCCGGCCGTCGCGGCGCCGGGCACCATCCGCGGTGACCTGGCGAGCGCGATGCCCGACAACCTCACGCACGGCTCGGACGCGCCGGAGTCGGCGGCCCGCGAGATCGCGCTGTTCTTCCCCGGCCTGTGAGACCTGCCTGAGGATCGCTGGTCCGTACGGGCCAGCACGGCGTGGTCCGAGCGGGCCAGCGCCGGCGCGTACGCAGCGTGACCTGGCCGTTTCCGCCTCCCTGCCGTAGCGGATAGCATCGGGATGCGCCGGCTGGGCTGAGCCGGCGACCTCCCCGCACCTGCAGCCCTTCGATCCAGACCTTGCGCCCGCACCTCGGCGCACCCCGTCAGGAAGGCATCAACCCACCCATGGCCTCGTCGTCCACCCTGTCGTTCCTCGGCCGTGACATGGCCGTCGACCTCGGCACCGCCAACACCCTCGTCTACGTCCGGGGCAAGGGCATCGTGCTCAACGAGCCGTCGGTGGTGGCGATCAACACCGGCACCGGGGGCATCCTCGCGGTCGGCTCCGAAGCCAAGCGGATGATCGGCCGCACCCCCGGCAACATCGTGGCGATCCGGCCGCTCAAGGACGGCGTCATCGCCGACTTCGAGACGACCGAGCGGATGCTGCGCTACTTCATCCAGAAGGTGCACCGCCGTCGCCGCTACAACCGGCCGCGCCTGGTCGTGTGCGTGCCGAGCGGCATCACCGGCGTCGAGCAGCGCGCCGTCAAGGACGCCGGGTACGCCGCGGGCGCCCGCAAGGTCTACATCATCGAGGAGCCGATGGCCGCCGCGATCGGCGCCGGGCTCCCCGTCCACGAGCCGACCGGGAACATGGTCGTCGACATCGGCGGCGGCACGACCGAGGTCGCCGTGATCTCGCTCGGCGGCATCGTGACGAGCCAGTCGATCCGCACCGGCGGCGACGAGCTCGACGCGGCGATCATCTCGTACGTGAAGAAGGAGTACTCGCTGATGCTCGGCGAGCGCACCGCCGAAGAGATCAAGATGACGATCGGGTCGGCCTTCCCGGCGCCCGACGAGCCGCACGCCGAGATCCGCGGCCGCGACCTGGTCAGCGGTCTGCCCAAGACGATCGTGGTCAGCGCCGAGGAGATCCGCAAGGCGATCGAGGAGCCGGTCAGCTCCATCGTCGACGCGGTCAAGACGACGCTCGACAAGTGCCCGCCGGAGCTGTCCGGCGACATCATGGACCGCGGCATCGTCCTCACCGGCGGCGGCGCGCTGCTGACCGGGCTCGACGAGCGGCTGCGCCACGAGACCGG
Source organism: Candidatus Melainabacteria bacterium (assembly GCA_903970495.1). Lineage (GTDB taxonomy): Bacteria > Actinomycetota > Actinomycetes > Mycobacteriales > CAJCIY01 > CAJCIY01. The sequence continues at coordinate 30,973 of CAJCIY010000276.1, forward strand.
CATGCCGATCCACATCACCGACAACCCGCTGCACTCGGTCGCGATGGGCTCGGGCAAGTGCGTCGAGGAGTTCGAGGCGCTGCAGCAGGTCCTCATCGCCGAGCAGAAGCACTGACGGTCGCGGTCTAAGAGGACGACCCCCGCCGGCGTCAGGCCGCCGGGGGCCACCACATGAACCGCGAACCGCGGCGGCTGCGCATCGTGCTCGCCGTGCTGGTGCTCACCGCCTTCACCCTCATCACGCTCGACTACCGCGCCGGCAAGGGCGGGGTGCTCGGCGGTGTGCGCCGCGTGGTCTCCGACGTGCTCAGCCCGATCGAGTCGGGCTTCTCACGCGGGCTCCGGCCGGTCGGGCACCTCCTCGGCGACGTCTGGCACTCCGGCCGGGACGGCGACAAGGTCCGGACGCTGCAGCAGCGGGTGGCGACGCTGCAGGCGCAGATCCGGCAGCAGGCCGACGTCGACGCGAAGGAGGCCTCGCTGCAGCAGCTGCTGACCTTCGCCGGCAGGCAGAGCTTCGGCATCGTGCCGGCCGAGGTGATCGGCACCGGCGACGCGTCCGGCTTCGACGACACCGTGACGATCGACGTCGGCACCTCCGACGGGGTCGTCCCCGACATGACCGTCATCGCCGGGACGACGCGGGGCGGCGGCCTGGTCGGCCGGGTCCTCACCGCGAGCGCGCACGCGTCCATCGTCGCCGTCGTGATCGACCCCGGTTTCGGGGTCGGCTCCCGGCTGGTGACCAACAGCCAGACCGGCATCACCGCGGGCCACGGCCTCGCGCCGCTGACCTTCACCCCGCTCGCGTCGAACGTCCGGCCGCAGAAGGGCCAGGTCGTCGAGACCGTGGGCAGCGACACCTACGCGCCGGGCATCCCGATCGGCACCGTCGAGTCGATCGGCCCGACGCCGGGCGCCACCACCGTCACGGCCAGCGTGGTGCCGTTCTTCGACTACACCTCGCTCGACATCGTCGGCGTCGTCGTCGAGCCGAAGACCGGGACGGGCGTGAAGCCGGTGCTGCCCACGGTGACCGCGACGACGACCGTCACCGTCACCCTGACGCCGACACCCACGGTGACGCGGACGCCGGGGTCGACGCCGACCGGCACCTCGACGAGCACCGCGACGAGCACCGCCGGTCGCCCCACCGCGACCACCACCGCGGCCGGCCCCTGATGGCGCTCCGCCGGGTCGCCGCCGTGGTGATCATCGTGACCGTCCTGCTGGTGCAGCTCGCCGCCCTCAACCGCATCACGACGCCGGCCGCGGCGCCGAACCTGATCCTGGTCGTCGTGCTCGTCCTCGCCCTGCTCGAGGGCCCGGCCGCGGGCATGGCGTACGGCTTCGGCGGCGGTCTGCTGGGGGACGCGCTGTCCACCCACGCGTTCGGCCGGCTGGCGCTGGTCTGGACCGTGGCCGGCTACCTCGCCGGGCTGATGCACGACCCCGGCGGCCGGGCGGGCGAACGCTCCGCCGCGCTCCCGCTGCTCGCGGTGGGCGGGCTCTGCGCGGCCTCGACCCTGGCGTACGCGGCCCTCGACGTCGTGGTGGGCGCGGCGCACGACTCGACGTACCACCTGATCCGGCAGGCGGTCGCCGTCGGCGTCTACGGCGTCGTGCTGGCGCCGTTCGTCTACCTGGTGCTCCGGCCCGCGCTGCGACGCCTGGAGCCGAACCGCGCATGACCGATTTCTCACCCTCCGCACAGCGCACCGGCGTCGCCTCCGCAGGTACCGTCGAGGCCGCCCACCTTCCGGAAGGACCCCGCTCGTGAACGACCGCGCCCGCCAGCGGGTGTTCGTGCTGCGGGTCCTCGTCGTCTCGCTCGTCGCGACGCTGCTCGGCCGGCTCTGGTACGTGCAGGTGCTGTCCGGTCCCACGTACCGCGCGCAGGCGGCCTCCAACGAGCAGCGGCAGCTGGTCACACCGGCGCCGCGCGGCGAGATCGTCGACGACGAGGGACGGGTCCTCGCCGACGACAGCTACGAGTACGTCGTCACCGTCAACGAGGACACCCTCGCCGCACAGAAGGACAAGGGCCTCGTCGTGCTGCGGCGGCTCGCGCCGATCGTGGGGGAGTCGGTCGCCGACCTGCAGGTCAAGACGCGGCTCTGCGGCGACAAGAACGCCCAGGGTCAGGTCTACCGGTCGCCCGACTGCTACACCGGCTCGCCCTACGAGCCCATCCCGGTCAAGGCGTTCGCGCCGACCGACTCCGCCGCGCTGACCAGGGCGCTCGTCGTGGTCGAGCGGTCCGAGCTCTTCCCCGGCGTCGCGATCTCCGAGCAGCAGGTCCGCCAGTACCCGTACGGGTCGGTGGCCGGGCAGGAGCTGGGCTACCTCGAGGCCATCAGCGCGCAGCAGCTCACCGAGAAGCAGTACGCGGGCTACCAGCCGACCGACCTCGTCGGGCAGACCGGCCTGGAGGACGAGTACGACAAGGAGCTGCGCGGCACCGACTCGGTCAAGACGGTCAGCGTCGACGCGACCGGCAAGGTGACCGGCACGATCAGCCAGACGCAGCCGGTGCCGGGCGACACGCTCGTGACCAACATCGACGCCGGGCTGCAGCAGGCGGTCGAGAAGGAGCTCGCGAACGGCATCAAGATCGCGCACTCGCAGAACGGGTTCGGCACCACCGCAGCCGCGGTCGTGATGAACGTCCGCACCGGCGCGGTCCTGGCGCTCGCGAGCCTGCCGGACTACGACCCGAACGAGTTCACCGGCGGCATCTCGACGGCGAACTACGCAGCGCTGACCGACCCGGACGCGTCGAACCCGCTGATCCCCCGGGCGTACCAGGCCGACTTCCCACCGGGGTCGACGTTCAAGATCTCCTCGGCGTCGGCGATCCTGCAGAACCAGATCGACGGCGCGACGCCGACGTCGCTCTCGACGTGTGGGGCGTCGTACACGGCCGGCGACGAGGCCTTCCACAACTTCGAGGGCGAGGCGCTGGGCGACATCGACCTGCTCACCGCCATCCAGCACTCCTGCGACACGTTCTTCTACAAGTTCGCCTACGACGCCTGGGTCCGCGACGGCGGCCCGCGGCTCACGACCGCGCAGCTCGCCAAGCCCGACCAGCAGCTGTTCGTGAAGATGGCCAAGGCCTACGGCTACGGCCAGGCCACCGGCATCGACCTGCCGAACGAGTTCACCGGCGTGCTCGACGACCGGAAGCAGACCGCCGCCGCTGCCGCGTACGCGCACCAGCAGGCCTGCCTCGGCGCGCACCAACACCCGACCGACCCGGCGCGGGAGGCCGCCGACGCGAAGACCTGCGCGGTCCCGCTGAACCAGGCCGAGGCGCTGCAGGCCGGTGACGCACTCGACTTCGCGATCGGGCAGGGCGGCCAGGTCGACGTGACGGTGCTGCAGCAGGCGGTGGCCTACGCCGCCGTCGCCAACGGCGGCACCCGCGTCGTACCCGAGATCGCGAAGGCCTTCATCTCCTCGACGGGCAAGGTCACGACGGTCAAGCCGAAGACGGCCGGCAAGGTCCCGGTCAGCGCCGCGAACCTCGCCGCGATCCGGACCGGCTTCACCGAGGTCGTGCAGGACCCCGGCGGCACCGGCACCGGCGCCGGCTTCCCGGCGCAGCTCGACGTCGCCGGCAAGACCGGCACCGCCGACGTCGCCGCGACCGGACCGCTGGCGGACCAGCCCGAGTCGTGGTTCGTGTCGATGGAGCCGGTCAGCGACCCGCAGTACGTCGTGGCCGTGATGATCGAGCACGGTGGCCAGGGCGCGTTCGCCGCGGGCGAGACCAACGCCAACATCCTCAAGGACATGTACGGCCTCGGCGGCCACAAGGCCGTCTTCCCCGGCGGCAAGGTCCCGGCCACGCTGCCGAAGATCTCCGCGACCGGCGCCATCACGCCGCCGCAGAAGGGGATCATCGGCGTGACGAAGGAGCCCGGCCAGCCCGGCGGCACGCCGGTGATCGTCGCCGCCGACGGGACCGTCACCATCGGGCGGGAGAACGACTGATGGCCGAGCTGTCCACCCCGCGCCAGGCGCCGCGGTTCGCGCCGCGGCGCAGCGCCACGCGCGACAGCATCGACGACCAGGTGCGCCGCCTCGACTGGGTGCTGCAGGTCGCCGTGCTCGGCATGGTGATCATCGGTGCGCTGCTGGTGTGGGCGGCGACCAAGGACGCCGAGGCCCGCGCCGGCGGCGACCCCAACAGCTTCCTGAAGCACTCGATCCTCAACGCCGGCATCGGGCTCGTGCTCGGCGCGCTGACGGCGCGGATCGACTACCGGGCGCTCCGGGCGTACGCGCCGATCCTCTACGTCGCCTCCGTGCTCGGACTGCTCGTCGTCCTCTCGCCGCTGGGCGCGACGATCAACGGGGCGCACTCGTGGATCGTGCTGCCCGCCGGCTTCGAGCTGCAGCCCGCCGAGTTCGCGAAGGTCGCGCTCGTCGTCGGGATGGCGATGATCCTGGCCGAGCGGCGAGACGGCGAGAGCGGGCCGCGGGACAAGGACGTCCTGCTCGTGCTGGCGATCGCCGCCGTGCCGATGGCGCTGATCCTGCTGCAGCCCGACTTCGGCTCGATGATGGTCTTCACCTTCATCGTGCTCGGCATCATCGGGGTCTCCGGTGCGCCGGCGCGGTGGACGATCGGGCTGATCGTCGCCGGGGTCCTGTTCGGCGCGGCCATCCTCGGGTTCCACCTGCTCAAGCCGTACCAGGAGGCGCGGCTCACGAACTTCGCCCACTCGAGCTCGAACACCGGCACGACCGGCTACAACGTGGCGCAGGCCAAGACGGCGATCGGCGACGGCGGCATCCTCGGGCAGGGCCTGTTCGACGGCTCGCAGACCAACGGCGGGTACGTCCCGGAGCAGCAGACCGACTTCGTCTTCACCGTCTCCGGCGAGGAGCTCGGCTTCGCCGGGTCGGCGCTCCTGCTGCTGTTCCTGCTGACGGTGCTGTGGCGGGGGACGCGCATCGCCATGAGAGCCGACGATCCCTTCGGCCAGCTGGTCGCCGTGGGGATCGTGTCGTGGTTCGCGTTCCAGAGCTTCATCAACATCGGGATGACGCTCGGCATCATGCCGGTGACCGGGCTGCCGCTGATCTTCGTGTCGTACGGCGGGTCGTCGATGTTCGCGAACATGATCGGCATCGGGCTGCTGCAGAACGTCCACCTGCGCAGCTCTGAGCGCCTCTAGCCCGCTCCGCCCGCTCGTCCGTCCGCCTGCTGCAACGCCGGCTGCGTTCGACGTTGTGCACACGTACTCGGCGGTATCCGTGCACAAGGTCGGACACCTCCAGGTTGTGCACAGATGTGACCGCGCAGCGCCGCGGCCGGTCGCCGCGAGCGAGCCTGGCGGCGTGGAGCGCATCATTGCCGCGGTCGAGGGCTTTGCCGCCGCTCAGCACGGAGTCGTCAGCGCAGAGCAGGCCCGACGCCTCGGTCTCCCCCGACCATGGCCGGTGCGCCTGGCCGACGCTGGTCGGTGGCAACGGATGCACCGAGGCATCTATCGCCCGAACCCTGTCGGGCACCCCTCCCCGGCGACGGTCGGGCACGCTGCCCTGCTGTTCGCGGGTGGGGGTCTGCGGACGCGAGGTGCCCTGGCCGGCCCGTGTGCTGCCGCTCTCCTGGGGCTCGATGACCGCCAGGCGCGGGCCCGTCCCCAGGTGGTCCTCGGCCCCGACGTGCACCGGTTGCAGCCGCGCGGACTGACGTACCGCTTCGAGGTGCTCTCAGCGGCGGAGGTGGCCAGCGTCGGTGGTCTCGCGTGCACGTCTCCCGCCCGCACCCTGCAGGACGTGGCGACCACGTCGACCGCCGCGGACCTGCTCGTCCTCGTCGACGCCGGCTTGTGCCGCGGGCTGGGGTTCGTCGGGACATCGGGCTCTCCCGACCTGCGGTGGGCGCTGGAGAACGGCGACGCGGCGAGCGAGTCCGCCTTCGAGTCGCTGGTGCGCGCGGAGCTGCTCGCGGCGGGGCTGCCGCGCCCGCAGCTGCAGCACGTCGTACGTCTCGGGGGCGGGGCGACCTACCGGCTGGATCTCGCGTGGCCGGACCTCCGGCTCGCCGTGGAGGCCGACGGAGCAGCCGTGCACGCGAACGCGTCGGCGCTCCGCAACGACCTGCGACGGCAGAACGCGCTGGTCGCGGCGGGATGGACGCTGCTCCGCTTCACGTGGGCCGACCTGGGGCGAATCGCCGCCCCGGTCCGGGATGCACTGCGCCGAGCAGGACGCGCCGCGTGAGGGGTCGCAGCGCGCACAACGTCGAAGCGTTCGACCTTGTGCACACGTACCGACCGGTATCCGTGCACAAGGTCGATTCCGGCGCGGTTCGGCCCGAGGCGGCCGGGTCCGGCGCGGCGGCACGTACGCTGGGGGCATGGCCGGACAGAGCGTGTACGCGGCCCTCGAGCCACTCCTGCCGCGTGTCACCAAGCCGATCCAGTACGTCGGCGGCGAGCTCAACGCGCAGACCAAGCCGTGGGACTGCGGCGGCGACGACACCGTCCGATGGGCGCTGCTCTACCCCGACGCGTACGAGGTCGGGCTGCCCAACCAGGGACTGCAGATCCTGTACGAGGTGCTCAACGAGGACCCCCGCACGCTCGCCGAGCGGACGTACAGCGTCTGGCCGGACCTCGAGGCGCTCATGCGCGAGGCGGGCGTCCCGCAGTTCACGGTCGACGGCCACCGCCCGGTGGGGGACTTCGACCTGCTCGGGGTGAGCTTCGCGACCGAGCTCGGCTACACCAACCTGCTGTCCGCCCTCGACCTCGCGGCGATCCCGCTGCACAGCGCCGACCGCACCGAGGCGCACCCGATCGTGGTGGCCGGCGGGCACGCGGCGTTCAACCCCGAGCCGGTGGCCGACTTCATCGACGCGGCCGCGCTCGGCGACGGCGAGCAGGCCGTCAAGACGATCACCGAGGTCGTCCGCGCCCACCGGCACCTGGGCCGCGAGGCGACCCTCACCGCGCTCGCCAAGACGCCCGGCGTCTACGTCCCGAGCCGCTACGACGTCGAGTACCTGCCGGACGGCCGCATCCGCCGCGTGGTCCCCAACCGCGAGGGCGTCCCGTGGCGGGTCGCCAAGAACACGGTTACCGACCTGGACGAGTGGCCGTACCCGAAGCAGCCGCTGGTGCCGCTGGCCGAGACCGTCCACGAGCGGATGAGCGTCGAGATCTTCCGCGGCTGCACTCGCGGCTGCCGCTTCTGCCAGGCCGGGATGATCACGCGTCCGGTGCGCGAGCGCAGCCTGCAGACCGTCGGGAAGATGGTGGCCGACGGTCTGGCCAAGACCGGCTTCTCCGAGGTCGGCCTGCTGAGCCTGAGCAGCGCCGACCACTCCGAGATCGACCAGATCGCCACCCAGCTCGCCGACCGGTACGAGGAGTCCAAGACCTCGCTCAGCCTGCCGAGCACCCGGGTCGACGCCTTCAACGTCACCCTCGCCAACGAGCTCAGCCGCAGCGGCCGGCGAAGTGGTCTGACCTTCGCGCCCGAGGGCGGCAGCGAGCGGCTCCGCCGAGTGATCAACAAGCAGGTGTCCGAAGAGGACCTGATCCGGACGACCACGACCGCGTACGGCGCCGGCTGGCAGCAGGTGAAGCTCTACTTCATGTGCGGCCTGCCGACCGAGACCGACGAGGACGTGCTCGGCATCGCCGCGATGGCCAAGGAGGTCATCCGCCAGGGACGCGAGGCGGCCGGCCGCCCGGTCCGCGTCACCGTGAGCATCGGCGGCTTCGTGCCCAAGCCGCACACCCCGTTCCAGTGGGCCGCGCAGGCCGACCCCGACGTGATCGACGCGCGGCTGGCGATGCTGCGGCAGAGCGTGGGCCGCGACAAGGCGATCGGCTTCCGCTACCACGACGGCAAGCCCGGTCAGGTCGAGGGGCTGCTCGCCCGCGGCGACCGCCGGGTCGGCGCCGTGATCGAGGCGGTGTGGCGCGACGGCGGCCGGTTCGACGGCTGGTCCGAGCACTTCTCGTACGACCGCTGGATGACCCAGGCAGCGGCCGTCGGCATCGACGTCGCCTGGTACACCACACGCGAGCGGGGCGAGACCGAGGTGCTCCCGTGGGACCACCTCGACGCCGGCCTGGACAAGGACTGGCTGTGGGCCGACTGGCAGGACGCCCTCGCGGCGGCCGAGGGCGGCGGCGACGGCGTCGAGGACTGCCGCTGGACGCCGTGCTTCGACTGCGGTGTCTGCCCCGGCCTCGACCTCGAGATCGAGCAGGGCCCGACCGGCCGGCAGCTGCTGCCCCTGTCCCCGGTCTGATGGCGCGGCGCAGCCCCCAGCCCGACGGTCCGCCGCCACCGCCCACGGTCCAGAAGATCCGGATCCGGTACGCCAAGCGCGGCCGGCTCCGTTTCACCAGCCACCGCGACGTCGCGCGCGTCTTCGAGCGGGCGGTCCGTCGGGCGAGCCTGCCGGTCGCGTTCAGCGCCGGCTTCAGCCCGCACCCGCGGATCAGCTGGATGGGCGCCGCCCCGACCGGCGTCGCCAGCGAGGCCGAGTACGTCGAGATCGGCCTGACCGAGGTCCTCGACGCCGGCGACGTCGGCCGCCGCCTCGACGGCGCGCTGCCCCCGGACCTTGACGTCCTCGAGGCCGTGGAGGCAGGCTCCGGCGCGCTCGCCGACCGGCTCGAGGCCAGCGTCTGGCGGCTCGCGCTCCCCGGCGTCGGCGACGTGACGGCGGCGGTGGGAGCGTTCCTCGCCGCCGACGAGCTCCCGGTGATCCGGCGTACGAAGGACGGCGAGCGCACCCTCGACGCGCGCGCCGCGGTCCTCGTCCTGCGACCCGCGGGGACGGAGGTCACGGTCACCGGCAGCCCCTGTGCGATACTCGAAGCCGTTGTACGGCACACGACGCCGGTCGTACGACCTGATGACGTCCTCACCGCTCTCCGCGCGGTGGCCGCGCTCGAGCTCGACGCACCGATGGTCGCGACGAGGCTCGCGCAGGGCCCGCTGCTGTGGGGCGAGGACGACGCAGCCGGTGGGGTGGCCGACCCCCTCGAGGCCGATCGAACAGATCAGGTCGCGGGGCGCGGGGTCGGCGTCGCCACCGGGTCGGCGTGACGACTTCCCAGCCGGGAGGCGCGCGTCGTCTGGGCAGACTGCTCGGACGACTCGCGTCCCAGGCCCGAGACAGTGGGTCCCCGAGAGGCCGCGCCGACGAAGGTCGCGCCCGGGGACCGGAGAGCAGTACGTCCATGAGCGACGACCTTGACCCGAACGACGACCTGCACGACGACCTGCACGACGGCAGCGCCGACACCGACCCGACCGACCCCCACCCCGACGAGGCGCCCGAGCAGGGCACCGCGTCCGAAGACCTCGACGAGACCACGGCTCTCGGTACGCCGGAGCAGGGCACCGTCCCCGAGGCGCCGACCACGGCGGATCCGGCGGAGACCGCGGCCGTCACGGATCTCTCGGATCTCTCGGAGCCCGATGCGCCCGAGGCGCCGGCCAAGCCCACCCGCCGCCGTGCCCGCCGGCCGGTGACCGCTGCTACCTTCTCCGCTCCGGAGGAGCCGGTCGTCGCCGAGCTCGCCGAACCGGCTGCCGAGGTCGACGTGGCGGACG
>CAJCIY010000277.1 GCA_903970495.1 Candidatus Melainabacteria bacterium
GGTGGACGTGGTGCGCCGAGAGGCTCGGGTACGCCTGCGAGGCGTGGTAGACGAAGGCGGCCGCACCGTAGGACAGCGCGTACTGGCCGATGTTGAACGGCAGCCGCGACCAGAGCCGGCGGCGGAGGATCGTGTCCGCGACGAGGGCGACCGCCTGTACGACGATCACGAGCGGCAGCGGGGCGATGAACAGCAGCGCGAGCCCGAAGGTGCTCGACAGCGTGATCTCGTCGCTCACCTGCTCGGCACGCGGCACCGGCACCGGCCACAGCTCGGCCAGCACCAGCAGCAGGCAGAGCGGCAGGCAGACGTCGCCGAGCGGGCCGATCAGGTCGTGCCCGCCGCGTGCCAGGGCGTACCCGGACAGCACGAGACCCGCCGCGGTGACCGCCGCGACGTAGCACGAGAAGATCAGCCGACGCGGCACGACCTCATCCCCCGAAGCCGATGAGGCCGTACCGGTCAGAGCTGTGGGTCAGACCCACTTGTGTCCGAGGAGCGCCTCGGTGCGGATGATCAGTTCCACTTGACGCCCGCCCCTACGATCTCGACGAGTACACCCAGGAATGCGCAGCCGCTGAGAGCGGCCACGACGCGCTGGATCTTGTTGATGACTCTCACCCCCTCAGGGATCGGTCGGTCCGGCCGCAAGTGCGGCCACCCGGTTTGTCGGCTATGGCGCCCGGTCACTTGCTAGCCCGACCCGCTCACCAGCGGTTGCGCCGTTCACCCGGCTGACGTTGCTCCGGGGGTTGACGAGCCCTCGGATAGCGTCGAGGCATGAGCGGGCTGGTGGCTGACCTGCGGTCGGCACTGCCCGACGACCGGGTCGTCGACGACCCGGCGGTGGTCGCCGGGTACGCGCACGACGAGGCCGAGTGGGCGCCGCACGGCCGGCCCGCGGCGGTCGTGCGGGCACGGTCGACCGCCGACGTCCGGGCCGTCGTCCTCACCTGCCTGCGCCACCGCACCCCGTTGGTCCCCCGGGGCGCCGGGACCGGGCTGTCGGGCGGTGCGAACGCGCTCGACGGCTGCGTCGTGCTGAGCACGGAGCGGATGACCGCGATCCGGGAGATCGACCCCGTCGAGCAGCTCGCGGTGGTCGAGCCGGGCGTGGTCAACGACCACCTCCGGGCGGCCTGCGCGGAGCACGGCCTCTGGTATCCGCCGGACCCCGCGAGCTCGCCCTGGTCGACCATCGGCGGCAACGTCGCGACCAACGCCGGCGGGCTCTGCTGCGTGAAGTACGGCGTCACCCGCGACTACGTCCTCGGGATGCAGGTCGTCACCGGCGAGGGCGAGGTCGTCCGGCTGGGGCGGCGTACGGCCAAGGGGGTCGCGGGCTACGACCTCACCGGGCTGATGGTGGGCAGCGAGGGCACGCTCGGCATCGTCACCGAGGTGACCGTGCGGCTGCGGCCGGCGCGACCCCCGGAGCGGACCGTCGTCGGCCACTTCGCCTCGACGGTCGACGCGGGTCGCGCGGTCGGACTGGTCAGCGCCGCGGGCGTGGTCCCCTCCGCGTTCGAGCTGGTCGACCGGCGCTGCCTCGAGGCGGTCGACGCCTGGAAGAACATGGGCCTCGCGGTCGACGCCGAGGTGCTGCTCCTGGGGCGCTCGGACGCGCGGGACGACGGCGAGGCGCTGCTGCTGCAGGAGTGCTTCGAGAAGGCGGGGGCCACGTACGCGGCCGCGTCGACCGACGCGGCGGAGGCCGAGGCGCTGTTCGCGGCGCGGCGGCTCGCCTATCCGGCGATGGAGCGCCTCGGCCCGGTGCTCACCGAGGACGTCTGCGTCCCGCGCGCGGCGGTGCCCGAGATGCTCGCCCGGGTCGGGCGGGCCGCCGAGCAGCACGACACCGTCATCGCCAACATCGCGCACGTCGGCGACGGCAACCTGCACCCGCTGATCATCACGCCGGCAGGCGACGACGATGCCCGCGTACGGGCGCAGCGGGCGTTCGCGCAGATCATCGACGGTGCGCTGGAGCTGGGCGGCACCGTGAGCGGCGAGCACGGCATCGGGCTGCTGAAGCGGGAGGGCCTGGCACGGGAGCTCTCGCCGGCGGTGCTCACGATGCACCGCGCGGTGAAGCAGGCGCTCGACCCCGCCGGGATCCTCAACCCCGGCAAAGCTTTCTGAGCAGAGCCTTCTGAGCAGAGCCTTCTGGGCCGCGCTTCCTAGCCCAGCGCGGCCAGGAACGCGACGGCCCGCTCGAGGACCTGCCCGGCCAGCACCTCGTCGTACGCGGGCAGGCTCGAGTCGGTGAACAGGTGCGCCTCGCCCGGGTAGAGGAACAGCTCGCCGCCGGACTCCTCGGCGAGAGCCCGCGCGGAGTCGACGTCGCACCACGGGTCGTGCTCGGCCAGGTGCATCTGCACCGGCAGGCCGGCCGGCCAGGGCAGCTCCATGTCGGCGCTCGAGATGCCGTCGTGGAGCAGCAGCAGACCGCTCGCCACCCCGGGCTGGGTCATCGCGATCGACTCCGCCTGCCCGGCCCCGAGCGACAGGCCGGCGAGGACGACGCCCGCCGGAGCGGCCGACACCGCCTCGTGGGCCAGCCGCCCGATCTCCTCGTCGTGGGCCCGGGCATAGGCGACGCCCTCGTCGAGGTCGTCGAAGGTGTGGCCGTCATAGAGGTCCGGCGTCGTCACGGTGTGGCCCGCGTCCACGAACGCCGAGGCGAGCGCGCGGACGCCGGGCGTCAGCCCCTGCGCGTGGTGGAGCAGCACGATGTCGGCCATGGCGCGAGGGTAGGGCGCCGGTACGACACCCTCGCCCGTCCTGGCCGGGCCCACCCGCAGTCGCCGCTGCGGTTGTCACCGCCTGCGCAGGGCATCCCCGAGGTGTCGCAACCACGCGGCATCTACGGAGAGCAGTAGCCATGAGCTTCATCGACAAGGCCAAGAACGCGGCGCAGAAGGCGCTCGGGGGCGCCAAGGCCAAGACCGGCGACCTCACCGGCGACAAGGACCTGAAGGCCGAGGGCAAGAACGACCAGGCCAAGGGCTCGCTCAAGAACGCCGGCGAGAACGTCAAGGACGCCTTCAAGTCCTGACCTGAGCGGTTCCGGGTGCCGCGCAGCGGCGGTACCCGGGC
>CAJCIY010000278.1 GCA_903970495.1 Candidatus Melainabacteria bacterium
ACCGGGGCCGTCCGGATGAGCGCTCCGCGCCTGCTACAGGGGCGACCCCAAGCTGGTCTGCGCTCTCGTGAGGGGACGAGCCGGTCTGTAAGCCGGGTTCTGTGCACCCGCGCCCTCTCAGGCATCGGGCCGGCGACCATCTCTCTCGCCCCGGCGTTGCCGCCGGGATCTAGCGGTCCACCCGCAGGCTCGGGCGGGCAGCCCTCGAACGCCTGCGCAGCGACGGTCCCGAAGGACCGCTGCCTTTCGACCTTGCTCCAGGTGGGGTTTGCCCTGCCACCCCCGTCGCCGGGGGCGCGGTGGTCTCTTACACGCACCGTTTCACCCTTACCGGCGGCAAGCCGCCGGCGGTCTGTTCTCTGTGGCACTGTCCCGCGGGTCACCCCGGGTCGGCGTTACCGACCACCCTGCCCTTCGGAGCCCGGACTTTCCTCGACCACCCTCGCGGGTGGACGCGGCCGCCCGACCGACTCGTCCCGGTTGCCATCCTAGGGTCGTCCTCGTGTGGCTGGTCGCGGCGATCGCGGGAGCGCTCGTCGTCGCCACGACCGCGCTCCCCTGGCACGACGCCGTCTCGACTACGCAGACGGCGGCACCGGTACTCGCGTTCCTCGTCGCCGTCACCGTCCTCGCCGGGCTGTCGGACGCGGCCGGCCTCTTCGAGCTGCTGTCGCGCCGTACCGCCCGGCTGTCCGGCGGCTCGACCACGCGGCTGTTCCTGCTGGTCTGCGCCCTCGCGACGGTCGTCACCGTCGGGCTGTCGCTCGACACCACGGCCGTGCTGCTGACCCCCGTCGTGCTGGCGCTCGCCGCCGCGGTCGACGTCGACCCACTGCCCTTCGCGTACGCCACGGTCCTGCTCGCGAACACCGCGAGCCTGCTGCTGCCGGTGTCCAACCTGACCAACCTGCTGGCGACGGACCGGATCGGGTCCCTCGGCGCCGGAGGCTTCGCGCGGCGGATGCTGCTGCCCGAGCTCGTGGCCGTCGTGATCGTGGTCGGGTTCCTGCTACTGCGGCATCGAAAGTCATTGCGCCGCAGGCACTCCCAGCCCACCGCGTACGAGCCGCCGGACCGGGTGCTGCTCGTCCTCGCGGGCCTGTGCTGCCTCGCCGTCGCCCCCGCGTCGCTGTTCGGGCTGGCGCCGTGGAAGGCCGCCGTACCCGCCGCGGTGGCCCTCGCCCTGGGCTTCGCCGTCCGGCAGCGCGCGACCCTGCGGCCGCCGCTCGTGCCGTGGCGGCTGGTCCTGCTGACCGAGGGTCTGTTCCTCGTCGTGGCGGCGCTCGACCGGCACGGCCTGACCACCGCGCTGGCGCACGTCACCCGCCACGGCCCGCTGCTGACCGAGCTCGTCGGCGCCGGCGGGGCGAACGTCGTCAACAACCTGCCGGCGTACCTCGCGGTGCAGGCGGCGGTGCCGCACGGCCACACCACGACGTTGCTCGCGCTGCTGATCGGGACGAACGTCGGCCCGCTGCTCCTGCTGTCGGGCTCGCTCGCGACGCTGCTCTGGCGGGAGCGCTGCGCGGCGCGGGGGCTGCACGTCGGCGCGCTGCAGTTCCTGCGCACCGGCCTGCTGGTCCTGCCGCCGCTGCTGCTCGGCTGCTACGGGGCGCTGCTGCTGACCGGCTGAGCTCCCGTACCTGGGCGGCCGCTAACCTCTACACCGGCGTAGTAAGCACGAGCGCGGGAGAAGGGCGGCGGATCATGGCGGACGACCCGGGTGCTGGTCCTCGCTGGCCGGAGCCGCTCGGCGTCAAGGTGCCGCACATCGGGGTCTGGTTCTGGGTGGTGAAGCTCATCAGCACGGCGATGGGCGAGGCGCTGTCCGACCTGCTCGACGGCGGCCCCTCGGTGACCCCCGTCCTCGGCGTGCTGGCCGCACTGATCGCGTTCGTGCTGGCGCTGCGGTGGCAGCTGCGCAGCCGCACGTACTCCTCGCGGACCTACTGGCTCGCCGTCGCGATGGTGGCGACCTTCGGGACGATGGCCGCCGACGCGCTGCACCAGGCGCTGGGTACGCCCTACTGGGCCAACGCCCTGTTCTACGGCGTGATCCTCGCGGTGCTGTTCTGGCGCTGGTACGCGACCGAGGGCACGCTCTCGATCCACAGCATCGACAGCCGCCGCCGCGAGGGCTTCTACTGGGCCACCGTGCTCGCGACGTTCGCGCTCGGCACCGCGGTCGGCGACATGACCGCCACCAGCTTCGGGCTCGGCTACCTCGCCTCGATCGTGCTGTTCGCCGGCCTCCTCGTGCTGCCCTTCGCCGGTTGGCGGCTGCGGCTCGGCTCGGTCGCGATGTTCTGGACCGCGTACGTCCTCACCCGGCCGCTCGGTGCCTCGATCGCCGACTACCTCGACGTCTCGACCCGCGGCGGCGGCGCCGGACTGGGCAAGCCGGCCGTGACGGCCGTGCTCGTCGCCGTGATGGTCGCCCTGGTCGTGACCTTGTCCCGCACCGGCCGCGACGTGCAGTCCGAGCCGGTCAGCTGAGGTAGCCGGTCTCGTTCCAGCCGCGGATCGACCCGCGGCCGTCGGCGAACAGCGCCGCCTCCGACAGCGAGCACAGGTCGAGGTGCATCGCGCTCATCGCCGCCCGGGCGTCGCCGAGCACCCGCCCGGCGACGGTCTTGATCGGCGTGACGTGGCTGACGACGAGCACGGTCCTGCCCGGGTACGCGGCCACCAGCGCGTCGCTCGCCGCACCGACGCGATCGGCGACCTGGGCGAAGGTCTCGCCGCCGTGCGGCGCCGGGCCGCCGTCCGCGTCGTCAAGCCAACCCTTGAGGCCGTCCGGGTCGCGCTCGCGGACCTCGGCGTAGGTGAGCCCCTCCCAGCTGCCGAAGTCGAGCTCCACCCAGCCGTCGTCGACCGCGACGGGCAGCCCGACGCGGCTCGCGACCGCCTCCGCGGTCTCGCGCGCCCGGCCGAGCGGCGAGCTGACGATCAC
>CAJCIY010000279.1 GCA_903970495.1 Candidatus Melainabacteria bacterium
GCGCTGCTCGCCACCCAGAGCCGGATCAACGGCGACCTGTCCGGCGCGGTCGGCTCGCACCACCACGGCGCGCCGATCGTCGCGGCCGCGATCTCGTTCGCCGTCGGGACGCTCGCGCTGCTGGTGTACGCGGCCGCGACCGGTGCGCTGCGCGACGCCCGGGCCCAGCTCCGGCGTACGCCCGGGCGGTGGTGGTTCCGCCTCGGCGGCCTCGGCGGCGCCTCGCTGGTCTTCACCTCGGCGGCCGCCGTGCCGCAGGTCGGCGTGGCGCTGACCAGCGTCTTCGTCGTGACCGGGCAGACCGCCGGCTCGCTCGCCGTCGACGGGGTGGGGCTCGGCCCGAGCGGGCGGCACGCGCACACCGCGCCGCGGCTGGTCGGCGCGGTCCTCGCGGTCGCGGCGCTCGTGGTCGGCGCCGTCGGTGCCCCGGGCGGCGGCCTCGCACCGCTGCTGCTCCTCGGCGTCGTCGTGGCCGGCGTCCTGGTCGCCGGGCAGCAGGCGGTCAACGGCCGGCTGGGCCAGGCCTCCGGCTCTCCTGCGTACGCGGCCCTGGTCTCCTTCGCCGGCGGCACCGTCCTGCTCGTGCTGGGCGCTGTGGTCGTCGGCCTCGCCGGCGGGCTGCCGCACCTGCGCCTGTCGGGGCCGCTCTGGCTCTACCTCGGTGGCCTCGGCGGCGCCACGTACGTCACGCTGTGCGCCCGCGTCGTCGGGGCGCTGGGCGTGCTCCGGGTCTCGCTGGGGTCGGTGGTCGGGCAGCTGGCCGGCGGCCTGGTCTTCGACCTCGTCGCCCCGGCGGCGGGGACCCACGTCCGCGCCGCGACGTACGCCGCCGTGGCGCTCACGCTGGCCGCGCTGCTGGTCTCGGGCGTCCGGGGTCCCGGAACCCGGCGCGCGCGCCTGATACCCTGAGCGAGACCAGTCTGGGTCTCCCAGACGCCAAGCGGGGCCCGCACGATCGGCTCCCACCCGCACGACCTCTCACGCGTTGACAGGCCGTCGGGTCCCTCCGGTCACCGCGCGCCGTGCGCGGGCGCCTTCGTGGTGCCCCGGTCGGTGGTCGGCCCGGTGCCCCCGCTCGGCGGTCAGACCATCGACCCGAGCGTGCACCGGAGGCCACACATCACCAACGAGCTGCGCATCAACGACCGCATCCGCGTCCCCGAGGTCCGCCTCGTCGGCAGCGCAGGCGAGCAGATCGGCATCGTGTCGATCGGCGACGCCATCCGCCGCGCCGAGGACGAGGACCTCGATCTCGTCGAGGTCGCCCCGACCGCACGACCGCCCGTCTGCAAGATCATGGACTACGGCAAGTTCCGCTACGAGTCCGCGCAGAAGGCCCGTGAGGCACGGCGCAACCAGACCCTGACGGTGATCAAGGAGATGAAGCTCCGCCCGAAGATCGACCCGCACGACTACGCCACCAAGAAGGGGCACGTCGTCCGGTTCCTCAAGGCGGGGGACAAGGTCAAGATCACCATCATGTTCCGCGGCCGGGAGCAGTCCCGTCCCGAGCTGGGCTACCGCCTGCTGGAGAAGCTGGCCGGCGAGGTCGCCGAGCTCGGCGTCGTCGAGGCGGCGCCCAAGCAGGACGGCCGGAACATGACCATGGTCATCGCGCCGCACAAGACGCCGCAGCGGACACCGGCACCGCACGCGGTGCCCGATGCTCCCGTCGCAGCGGAGCCGGCACCCGCCGCTCCCTCCGCCTGAACCCGCCAGACCCCGCACCCACGACGAGAAGGACGGCCATGCCGAAGAACAAGACCCACTCCGGGGCGAAGAAGCGCTTCCGCGTCACGGGCAGCGGCAAGATCACGAGCCAGCGCTCCAACCGCTACCACATGGCCGAGCACAAGTCCTCGACCCGGATGCGGCGCCTCGACGGCACTGCCGTCATCGCGAAGGCCAACGTCCGCAACGTCAAGCGCCTCCTCGGCCGCTGACCTCCCTCGTCCTAGGAGACACCTGATGGCACGCGTCAAGAGAGCGGTCAACGCCCAGAAGAAGCGCCGCACGACCCTGGAGCTCGCCTCCGGCTACCGCGGCCAGCGCTCCCGGCTGTACCGCAAGGCCAAGGAGCAGGTCCTGCACTCGATGACCTACTCCTACCGGGACCGTCGCCAGCGCAAGGGCGACTTCCGGCAGTTGTGGATCCAGCGCATCAACGCGGCCTCGCGGCAGAACGGCCTGACGTACAACCGGCTGATCCAGGGCCTCAAGCTGGCCGAGGTCGAGGTCGACCGCAAGTCGCTCGCCGACCTCGCCGTGACCGACCCGGCTGCGTTCACCGCGATCGTCGAGCTCGCGAAGGGTGCGCTCGTCGCGGCCGGAGCCACCCAGCCCGCCGCCTGATCTCAGACCCACCAGCGACCCCGCCTGTGCCCGCCTCCCGGTCGGCCGGCGGGGTCTCTGCTGTCCGGCGCCTGCTCCGTCCGCAGGTACGCCGGGCCGAGCGCCGCTTCCTCGTCGAGGGCCCGCAGGGAGTGGCCGCGGCCGCGGCAGCCGGCCTGCTGCTGGAGGTGTACGCGACCGAGCAGGCTGCCGGGCGGCTCGACCTCGACGTCCCCGTCACCGTCGTCGGCGACCGGGCGCTCGCGTCGCTCACCGAGACCGTCACCCCGCAGGGCGTCGTCGGCGTCGCGGCGAGCATCGACGTCCCGCTCGAGCGGGCGCTGGCCGGTGCGCGGCTCGTCGTCGTGCTGCACGAGGTCCGTGACCCGGGCAACGTGGGGACCATCGTGCGCAGCGCCGACGCCGCCGGCGCCGACGCGGTGCTGCTGACCGGCGACGCCGTGGACGTCCACAACGGCAAGGTGGTCCGCGCTTCCGCCGGCAGCGTCTTCCACCTGCCGATCGCGGTCGCGCCGCTCGACGAGGCGCTGAGCAGCCTCCGCCGGGGCGGGCTGACCGTGCTGGCGACGACCGGGTCCGCCGACCGCACGATCGACGAGACCGACCTCACCCGGCCCACCGCCTGGCTCCTCGGCAACGAGGCGCACGGCCTGCCGGCCGCGGTGCTCGCGGCCGCCGACGAGGCGGTCCGGATCCCGATCCACGGCCGGGCGGAGAGCCTCAACGTCGCCAGCGCGGCCGCGGTCTGCCTCTACGCTTCGTCCCGATGCCTGCCGAAGCCGTAGACGTGTACGACGAGCTCCCCGACGCGGTCCTCGTCGTGGACGCGCACGGCACGGTGACGAGCGCCAACCCCGCGGCCGTGAGGCTGCTCGGCGAGGTCGCGGGCCTACCGTTCACCGAGCTGCGGGTCTGCGACGCCGAGGGCCGCGAGTGGTGGGGGTGCGAGGCCGCCGCCCGCGCGATGGCTGGCGTCCGTGCGGTCCCCGAGCGGCGGCTGGTACTGCCCGGCGAGCGGGCCGTCCTGCTGACCGCGAGGTACGTCCGTTCCGGTGGCCGGTTCGACCACGCCGTCCTCGCGCTCCGCGACACCCGCGCCCGCGAGCGGATGGAGCGGCAGCACGCCGACCTCATCTCGACCGTCGCGCACGAGCTCCGCTCGCCGCTCACCAGCGTCAAGGGCTTCACCGCGACGATGCTCGCCCGCTGGGACCGGTTCGGCGACGAGCAGAAGAAGCAGATGCTCGAATGGATCAACAACGACGCCGACCGGGTCACCCGGCTGCTGGCCGAGCTGCTGGACGTGAGCCGCATCGACAGCGGCCGGGTCGAGCTCCACACCCAGGTGGTCGACCTCGCCGCCCTCGGCCACAAGATCGTCGCCGGCCGGGTCGCGAGCGGCGAGCCGGTCGACCGGTTCGCGATCGTCGAGGACGGCGTCCCGCCCGAGCTGTGGCTCGACCCCGACAAGATCGAGCAGGTCCTCGGCAACCTCGTCGAGAACGCGTTGCGACACGGCGCGGGCGCCGTGAGGCTGACGATCGTGGCTCACCCCGACGGCGCCGAGGTGCTCGTGGACGACGAGGGCGAGGGCGTCGACCCCGCCGTGGCGCCACGGATCTTCTCGAAGTTCTACCGGGGCAAGGCCAGTCGTGGCGGCACCGGGCTCGGGCTCTACATCGTGCGGGGGATGGTCGAGGCGCACGGCGGTACGGTCGCCGTCGAGTCCGGACCAGGCGGAGGCGCCCGGTTCCGGTTCCGGTTGCCCGCCGGCGCGCCGCCGCATCCGGCGTGACGACGGGCTTCCCGAGTCCGCCAGCCGCCTGACCCTGGAGCCGAGCCATGTCCGCCCCGAACAGCGACTTCGACCCCGTCGAGGTCGCTGCCCTCCAGCCCGCAGCCCTCGAGCGGCACGTGGCCGAAGCCGTCGCGGCCTTCGCCACTGCCGCCGACCTCGAGTCGCTCGCGGCCGCCCGGTCGGCGCACCTCGGCGACCGGTCGCCCATCGCCCTCGCCCGCCGCGAGATCGGCGCGCTGCCGCCCGCCGCGAAGGCCGAGACCGGCAAGCGCGTCAACGCCGCCCGCGTCGAGGCGCAGGCCGCGTACGACAGCCGGCTCGAGGTGCTCACCGCGGAGCGCGACGCCCGGGTGCTCGCCGAGCAGCGGGTCGACGTGACGATGCCGGTCGGCCGCGGCCGGGTCGGGGCGCGGCACCCGCTGACACTGCTGTCGGAGCGGGTCGAGGACGTCTTCGTCGGCCTCGGCTGGCAGGTCGCCGAGGGACCCGAGGTCGAGCACGAGTGGTTCAACTTCGACGCGCTCAACTTCGGCGGCGACCACCCGGCACGCGAGCTGCAGGACACCCTCGCGGTCGGTCCCGAGGAGGCCCACCTGGTGCTGCGCACCCACACCAGCCCGGTCCAGATCCGGAGCCTGCTGACGCGCGAGCCACCGGTCTTCGTCATCTGCCCGGGCCGGGTCTACCGCGCCGACACCCTCGACGCGACGCACCTGCCAGTGTTCCGGCAGGTCGAGGGGCTCGCGGTCGACCGGGGCCTGACGATGGCGCACCTGCGCGGCACCCTCGACGCGTTCGCCGCCGAGATGTTCGGCCCCGGGCTGCGCACCCGGCTGCGGGCGAACTACTTCCCGTTCACCGAGCCTTCGGCCGAGATGGACCTGCAGTGCTTCGTCTGCCACGGCGCGTCCGCGCTGCCGGGCGGTGAGCCGTGCCGTACCTGCTCCTCGGAGGGCTGGATCGAGTGGGGCGGGTGCGGCATGGTCCACCCCAACGTGCTGCGCGCGGCCGGCCTCGACCCGGAGGTCTACTCGGGCTTCGCGTTCGGCATCGGCCTCGACCGGACCATGATGTTCCGCAACGGGCTGGTCGACCTCCGCGACGTGCTCGACGGGGACGTCCGCTTCTCGCTGCCGTACGGCGCGGGCCTGGCCGGGGAGGTCTGATGCTGGTCCCGATGTCCTGGCTGCGGGCGCTGCTGCCCGCCACTGCGGGGCGCTCCGGACGAGAGGTAGCCGACGCGCTGCTGCGGGTCGGGCTCGAGGTCGAGCGGGTCGAACGGCTCGGGGTGGACCACCTTGTGGTCGGCCGCGTGCTCTCCGCCGAGCCCGAGACCCACACCAACGGCAAGACGGTCAGCTGGTGCCAGGTCGACGTCGGCGAGCCCGAGCCCCGGGGCATCGTCTGCGGGGCGAAGAACGTCGGTGCCGGCGACCTCGTGGTCGTGTCGCTGCCCGGAGCGGTGCTGCCGGGCGGCTTCGCGATCGCCCGCCGGAAGACGTACGGGCACGTGTCCGACGGGATGATCTGTTCCCCGCGGGAACTCGGCCTGGGCGAGGACCACGACGGCATCCTCGTGCTGCCCGCGGGTGAGCCGGGCGACGACGCCAACGTCGTCCTGGAGCTCGACGACGAGGTGCTCGACATCGCCGTCACCCCCGACCGCGGCTACCAGCTGTCGATCCGCGGCATCGCGCGGGAAGCGGCCGCCGCGCTCGGCCTGCCGTTCGAGGACCCCGGGCTGGTCCGCCCGGTCCCGCTGCCCGCCGGGCTCGCCGTCACGCTCGAGGCCGGCTGCGACCGGTACGTCGCGCTCAGCGTCGAGGGACTGGACCCGGCCGCGCGCTCGCCGCAGTGGCTGCAGCGCCGGCTGACCCGCGCCGGGATGCGGCCGATCTCGCTCGCCGTGGACGTCACCAACCACGTGATGCTCGAGCTCGGCCAGCCGCTGCACGCCTTCGACGCCGACACGCTGACAGGCGGGATCGTCGTACGCACCGCTGTCGCCGGGGAGCGCCTCACCACGCTCGACGGGGTCGACCGCGCGCTCGACCCCGCGGACATCGTGATCGCCGACGACTCCGGGCCGATCGCCCTCGCCGGCGTCATGGGCGGCGGGCACACCGAGATCACCGCCTCGACGACGCGGGTGCTGATCGAGGCCGCGCACTTCGAGGCCCGCACCGTCGCGCGGACGGCCCGCCGCCACCGGCTGCCGTCGGAGGCGGCGCGCCGCTTCGAACGCGGCGTCGACCCGGCGGTCTGCACGGCTGCGGCTGCCTCGGCCGCAGCCCTGCTCGCCGAGCACGGCGGCGCGAGCGCGGTCGCCTCCACCGACGTCGGCACACC
The DNA here is from genome assembly GCA_903970495.1 of Candidatus Melainabacteria bacterium. GTDB lineage: Bacteria > Actinomycetota > Actinomycetes > Mycobacteriales > CAJCIY01 > CAJCIY01. The sequence continues at coordinate 6,500 of CAJCIY010000279.1, forward strand.
GGTCCCGCCTCCGGCCGTCGCGTTCCCCACCGACCTTCCGACCCGCGTGGGCGGCCGCCAGGTCGCCTCGGCAGACGTCGACCGGCATCTGGAGGCCGTCGGGTGCACGGTCGCCGGCACCTCGGTCACGCCGCCGTCGTGGCGGCCGGACCTGCTCGAGCCGATCGACCTGGTCGAAGAGGTGCTGCGGCTCGAGGGCCTGGACCTGCTGCCGTCGGTGCCGCCGCTCGCCCCGGGTGGCAGCGGCCTGACGGCGAGCCAGCGCCACCGCCGCGCGGTCTCCCGCGCGCTCGCCGCGGCCGGGTACGTCGAGGTCGGGCCGTCACCGTTCGCCGCGCCGGGCTCGGCCCGCGACGGGGAGCCCGAGCTCGTCGTCCGCAACCCGCTGTCGGCGGAGGAGTCGGTGCTGCGGACCGCGCTGCTGCCCGGCCTCGCCGGTGCGCTCGCCCGCAACGTCGCCCGCGGCCGGGCCGACGTCGCCCTGTACGAGACGGGCCAGGTCTTCCGTGACCGACGCGGCCCGGCTCAGCCGCCCGCTCCGCCCGCCCGGCGGCCGTCGCCGCAGGTGCTCGAGGCGCTCGACGCGAGCCTGCCGGAGCAGCCGCTCCACGCCGCCTGGGTGCTGGCCGGCGCGGCCGAGCCGGCCGGCTGGGACTGGGAGGGCCGCCCGGCCGACTGGTCCGACGCGCTCGCTGCCGCGCGGGCCGTCTTCGCTGCCCTCGGCCTCACGCCCGAGGTCGCGTCGGCGGCCCGGCCACCGTGGCACCCGGGACGCTGCGCCGCGCTGTCGCTCGGCGGGCTCGTCGTCGGCCACGCCGGCGAGCTGCACCCCGAGACCGTCGCCGCCTGGGGTCTGCCCGCCGGCACCTGCGCCGGGGAGGTCGACCTCGGCCCGCTGCTCGCCGCCGCCGGCGGTGCAGTCCCCGCGCCGCGGCCCTCGGCGTACCCGGCCTCGTCGGTCGAGGTCGCGCTGGTCGTCGCGGGTGACGTGCCGCAGGCCGACGTCCTCGGCGCACTCACCCGCGGCGCCGGGCCGCTGGTCGAGGACGCCTGGCTCATCTCCGTCTACGAGGGCGGGTCCGTGCCGGACGGCCACCGGTCGCTGGCGTACGGGCTGCGGTTCCGCGCCGCCGACCGCACCCTGGTCGGCGACGAGGTGCTGGCGGCCCGGGATGCCGCCGTCGCGGCGGCGGGCGAGGCGACCGGGGCGGTGCTGCGCGGATGAGCGTCCCGATCGTCGACCTCGCGCCGTGGCGGGCGGGCGACCGCGACACCACGGCCAGCGCGGTCGACGCGGCCCTGCAGGAGTGGGGCTTCTTCCTGCTCGTCGGCCACGACCTGCCGGCCCTCGCGGCGGGCGTCCGCTCCGCCGCGCGGTCGTTCTTCGCGCTCCCCGCGCCGGTGAAGGCCGCGTACGCGACGGTCGTCGGCGGCCGCGGCTGGCTGCCGCCCGGGGTCGAGGCCAACTCCTACGCGGAAGGTGCGCCCTCGCCGCCCGACCTGAAGGAGACCTTCGCGATCGGCGCCGAGCTGGGCGCGGACCCGCAGTGGTACCGGCCGAACCGCTGGCCGGTGGAGGTACCCGCGCTGCAGGCCCTCCTGACGCAGTACGAGACCGCCCAGCGGGCGCTCGCCGACGAGCTGCTCGTGGTGTGCGGCCACGCGCTCGGCGACGAGGCGATCTTCGCGGCCGACAACCCGACCTGGACGCTGAACGTCAACCGCTACCCGCCGTTGACCGAGACG
>CAJCIY010000280.1 GCA_903970495.1 Candidatus Melainabacteria bacterium
AGCGTGACGCCGGCGGCGACCGCCGCGTCGATCGTCTGCTGGTCGCGGACGGACCCGCCGGGCTCGACGACCGCGGCCACGCCGGCGGCAGCGAGCGCCTCGAACCCGTCGGCGAACGGGAAGAACGCGTCGCTCGCCCCGACCGACCCCTTCGCCCGGTCGCCGGCGCGCTGCACCGCGAGGTGCGCCGCGTCGACGCGGTTGACCTGGCCCATGCCGACGCCCACGGTCGCGCCGTCGTGCGCGAGCAGGATGGCGTTGGACTTCACGGCCCGGACCGCGCGCCACGCGAACGCGAGGTCGGCCAGCATCGCCGGGCTCGCGACGTCGCCGGCCTGCAACGACCAGTTGACGGGGTCGTCGCCGGCGGCGTCGATCCGGTCGACCTCCTGCGCGAGCATCCCCCCGGACAGCTGCTTGAGCTCGATCGCCGGCCCGGAGGACACCAGACCCGGGCAGGTCAGCACCCGGATGCTCGGCTTCCGGGACAGCACCTCGACCGCCCCGTCCTCGTACGAGGGAGCCACGATCACCTCGGTGAAGATCTCGGCGACCTGCTCGGCCATCGCGAGCGACACCGGCCGGTTGACCGCGATCACGCCGCCGAAGGCGGAGGTCGGGTCGCAGGCGTGCGCCTTGCGGTGCGCCTCGGCGACATCACCGCCGACCGCGATGCCGCAGGGGTTGGCGTGCTTGATGATCGCGACGCAGGGCTCGGCGAAGTCGTACGCCGCCCGCCGGGCAGCGTCGGTGTCGACGTAGTTGTTGTAGGACATCGCCTTGCCGTGCAGCTGCACCGCCTGCGCCAGGCCCTCGGGCGCGTCGCGGTCGACGTACAGGCAGGCGGCCTGCTGCGGGTTCTCGCCGTACCGCAGCACCTCGGCACGTTCCAGGGCGACGCCCGCGAAGGCCGGCCAGTCGCCGGTCTCGCCGGGGGCCAGGGCCGTCGCGCACCACCGGGCGACGGCGACGTCGTAGGACGCGGTGTGCGCGAACGCCTGGGCCGCGAGCGCCCGGCGCGCGGCGAGGTCGAACCCGCCGTCGCCGAGCGCCGAGAGCACCAGCGGGTAGGACGAGGGCGAGGTCACGACGGCGACCGAGGCGTGGTTCTTCGCCGACGCCCGCACCATCGACGGGCCGCCGATGTCGATCTGCTCGACGGTCTCGTCGTCGGAGGCACCGGCGGCGACCGTCTCGCGGAACGGGTAGAGGTTGGAGACGACCAGCTGGAAGGCGTCGATGCCGTGCTCGTCGAGCGTCTCGAGGTGGCCGGGGTTGCGGGTGTCGGCGAGCAGCCCGGCGTGGATGCGCGGGTGCAGCGTCTTGACCCGGCCGTCGAGGATCTCGGGGAAGCCGGTGACGTCAGCCAGCGCCGTGACCGGGATGCCGAGGTCGGTGATGTACGCGGCGCTGCCGCCGGTCGACACGATCTCGACGCCGGCCTCGTGCAGACCGCGGGCGAGGACGTCCAGCCCGGTCTTGTCGTAGACGCTGACGAGCGCGCGGCGGATCTCGATGCGGGTCATGCGGGGACCTCTCTCGGGTCAGCCGCACCGAGGATCACCCGGCGGCCTTCGATGCGGTAGCCGGCGCGGAGCATCCGGCCGACGGTGGCGACGAGCAGGTCGTGCTCGGCGGACTTGATGCGGTGGTGCAGGGAGCTGACGTCGTCACCCTCGACGACCGGCACGGCGACCTGCGCCACGACCGGCCCGGTGTCGACGCCGTCGTCGACGAGGAAGAGCGTCGCGCCGGTGAGCTTCACCCCGTACGCCAGGGCGTCGGCGACGGCGTGCATGCCCGGGAAGGCCGGGCACAGCGCGGGGTGGGTGTTGACGGTCGGCCAGCGGGTGACCAGGTCGGCGCGCAGCAGCCGCATGAACCCGGCGAGGACGACGAGGTCGGGGGCGAAGGGCTCGAGGCGGGCGGCGAGCGCGTCGTTCCAGGCGTCCCGACCGGGGTGGTCGCCGGGCGGCTCGACGAAGGTCGGCACGCCGTGGGCGGACGCGACCTCGAGGGCGGGGATCGCCGACCGGTCGGAGCCGACGCCGACGACGCAGACCCCGTACGCCGGATCCGCGCACGCGCCGAGCAGCGCAGCGAGGTTGGTGCCCGTCCCGGAGACCAGCACGACGACCCGCTTCTGCACGGCGTCGACCCTAGCGGCGGGTGCGCCGGGCCCGGACCTCGACCGCGGCGACCACGAGCAGCGCCCCGACCAGCAGCTCGCCGGTGGACGCGAGGCCCACCTGCCACGGCGACGGCCCGCTGACCGCGAGCCGGCCGGGGCCGGCGCTGCCGTCCGCCAGCCACGCGACCGCGGCCAGCGCCACACCGCCGGTGACCGCGGTCGCGGCGGCGAGGCACAGCCGGTCGCGCCAGCCGGCAGCGTCGCGGAGCGCGCGCAGCGCCCCGAGCGCACCGGCCGCGACCGGGACCACCAGCAGCACCAGCAGGTACGCGGGGAACCGGCCGGTCTGCGGCAGCGCCGCGAGCACGGGCACCGCCGGCACGGCCCCGAGGTGGGCGCCAGCCAGCGACACCGAGGTGTGTGCGCCGATGCCGAAGCCGGGACCGCTCACGAGGCTGGCGCCGTAGACGCCGAGCGTCGGCACGAGGAGCAGATCGAGGAGGACAAGCCCGACGCCGCCGACCCCGCCGGGGTGCAGGGCGGCCGCCGTACGGGTGACCTCGCCGAGGCCGCCCACGACGGTGACGGCGACGACCACGAGCCCGGCAGCGAGCAGCGCGCCGACCGCGCGCGCAGCGCCGGCCGCGACCGGGGCGACCTCTGGCGGGACGCGCTCCGGCACACCCCGGACCCGCAGCACCGCGGTGCCGGCGGCGAGCGCGACGAGCACGGCGGCGCCGACGAACGCCTCGGCGGCATCCGGCCGGACACCCGCGCTGCGGGCCGCGAGGGCCGCAGCGGTCGTGACGACGCCGTAACAGACCGCGAGCGCCGGGACGAACGCCACCGCCTCGACCCCGTCGTCGGCCGCGAGCATGCGGCGGGTGCCCCGGTGCAGCAGCCCGAAGGGCACGAGCGTCAGCAGGTAGGGCGTGACCCCGATGCGGGCGGCCCCGAGGTGGATCGAGGCGTGGTGGGCCGCGGTCCAGAACACCAGGCCGAGGCGCAGCGTCTGGCCGGCCGTCGAGCCGGAGTGCGGCGCGAGGGCCCAGAGCACCAGCAGCACGAGCTCGACGCCGATGAGCCCGTACGCGGTCGTGCGCAGGGCGAGCAGCAGCGCGGGCAGCCAGGCGCCGCCGTCGCGTCGCACCTCCGGCATCGCGGCGCGGCGGCCCGACGTACGGGGTCGCTCCGGCGCCTGCGTCACCCCACGACGGTGTCAGACGGCGGCGCTGCGGGCGCCGACCGACACGCGCCTGCGGAAAAGGTCAGCCGCGGGTCAGCCCGGATGCGTCGGCCAGCAGCCCGCTGCGGCCGTCGTCCAGCCGGATGACCGCACCGGTCGCGTCGTGTCCGGTGACCAGGTACCACTCGCTCGGGCTCAGCTGCGTCAGCGTCGAGGCGCGGTCCGCGAGGTCGACCAGCGGCCGGGGCGTCGGGAAGCAGGCCCAGAACGGGGCGACCGCGGCGGGCGTCGGTGCGGGCGGGGCCGGGGCGGGCGGCGCGGGCGGCGGCGTCGGCTCGGGCTGCGCGGCCGGGGCAGGCCGGAAGTTGGTCTGCGACGGGTCCTCGGGCAGCTGCGCGGAGATCTGCGGCGCGGCCGGCGGCAGCGGCGCCCCGTACGCGGGAGGCTGCGGCGCCGTGGGCTCGACCGGCGCCGGCTGGCCGTAGGCGGGCTGGCCGTAGCCCGGCTGCTGCCCGTACGCGGGGGGCTGGCCGTAGCCCGGCTGCTGGCCATATGCGGGGGGCTGACCGTAGCCACCCGGCTGTCCGTAGCCACCGCCGGTCCAGGCCGGCTGCTCCGCCTTGGGCGCCCGGGGCGAGAGCAGCGCGCCGGACAGGCCGCCGACCAGCTCCGTCCCCAGCGCGGACAGCCCGGCGATCACGCCACCGGCGAGCATGACGTACGCGCCGTAGCCGAGGCCCACGCCCTCGCCACCGAGGACGTCCGCTGCGTAGCGGTGGAACTCGAGCAGGCCGAAGACCGACCCGACGGCCAGCGTGACGGCGAGCGGGACGACCCACCCGCGCAGCGGCGTACCGGCGATCTTGGCGTCACCGACCGTCGGCGCGAACGCGGACGTGACGACCAGCAGGGCGACGACGAACGCGACGACCGGCACGACGAAGACCGTGGCGAGGAACTCGCCGTGCCAGGTGGCGACGTGGGCGGAGCCGGCCTTGAGCTGCGGCAGGAACGAGAAGGCGAAGGCGAGCAGGCAGCCCAGCAGGGTGCCGAGATCACCGCGCCGCAGGCCGGTCGCAGTCGGGGAAGGGCTGGTCACGTGGGCTCCCGGAGCCGAGGGGATGGGCGAGACGCATCATGGCAGAACGGGCGGGACCGGACGGGACGTCTCAGCTCTCGCGGCGGTAGCGCACGGTGACGCCCTCGGCGATCGTGAGGACGTCGCCGTCGGCCAGCACGACCGCCTCGCCGGCGGTCAGCTCCCGGCGACCGCCGTCGGCGGCGGTCACGCTGGTCCCGTTCATCGAGCCGAGGTCGGTCGCGACGACGTCCCAGCCGCGCAGCGTCACCTCGAGGTGGTTGCGCGAGATGTCGCCGAGGGCGCTGGAGAGCTGCACCAGGTGCGGGCGGTCCTCGGGCGCGCCGGGCCAGCTGGGCGTACGGCCGATGAGCACACCGCGGTCGACGGCCACCGTCTCGCCCGATGCCAGCTCGAGCACGCCCATCGGCGGCCGGGGCAGCGGCGTCGACTGCTGCGCGGCGACCTGGCTGCCGCACCGCGGGCAGGTGGTCACGTCCGGCGGGTGGGCGTGGCCGAGCGGGCACAGCACGGTCGGCAGCAGCTCCGCCGGGTCGGGACGGCCGGTGGGTGGGACGGGGACCCGGTCCTCGCGCCCCTCACGGCGACCGCCGAGCCGGAGCCGGTCGGTGGGTGTCGGGTCGCCCTCCGGGTCCGGTGCGTACGTGGCCGGGGGCGGCGCCGCGGGTCGGGCCGGCACGCCGGCGGGCGGCGCCGCCGACGACGACGGCGACGACGAGACGGGTGGCGGTGCTGTCGGCGGCAGAGCCGCCGGCGGGGGCGGCGGCCGCGGCGGGAGGGCGCTCGGCCGCGGCGGCTCGACGAACACGCCGGCCTCGCCGAACTCGCCGACCTCACGCACCTCGGCGTCCCCGCTCGCCTCGGCGCCCCCGCTCGCCTCGGCGTCCCCGCTCGCCACGCCGGACTCGCTCACCTCGACGACCTCGTCGACGGCGCTGTCGGCCCAGGCGGCGAGCTCACCCGCATCGCCCTGGATCGCGGGTGCGTCGCCGTCCGGCTCGACCTCCGGGTGCGGCTCGGACTCCGGCTGCGGCTCCGGCTCGGGCTGCGCAGACCGGTCGACGACGAGCAGGTCGGCCCCGACCGGCTCGCCACCGATCTGCTGCCGGTCGCTCGAGGCGGCATCGGCGAGAGCGCCCGGTCCGGTGGCGAGGGTGACGGTCAGCGCGCTCTCGGGCAGTCGCGCCTCGACCCAGGTCGCCGCGCCCTCGGCGTCGACCGTCCAGACGTCTCCGCCCTCGTCGACGATCTCGACGTGCGCGGCCCCGCGGGCGAGCGCCAGCCCCGGCTCGCCCGCGACGACGACGGCGACGGCGAACGAGTCCAGCCCGACCAGCCCCGAGCCGGCCAGCGCCGCCAGCAGGCCGGCCTGCTCGATGCCGGCGGCCATCAGGGCGACGAAGCCGACCACGGCGGGGTCCGACGCGGGGGCGTCGGCGAGGAGCCAGCAGTCCGGGCCGGCCGCCGCGACCCAGTCGCCCGGGGCGTACGTCACCACCGCTGGCGGTGCTCCAGCGCTCAGCGTCTGCACGGCCGGGGTCCCCGGTCCTAGCTGAGCAGCTCGGACATCAGGCGCGCCGTCTCCGACGGGGTCTTGCCAACCTGCACACCCGCCTTCTCCAGAGCCGCCTTCTTGGCGTCCGCGGTGCCGGAGCCGCCGGACACGATGGCGCCGGCGTGGCCCATGGTCTTGCCCTCGGGCGCGGTGAAGCCGGCGACGTAGCCGACGACGGGCTTGCTCACGTGCTCCGCGATGTACGCGGCGGCCCGCTCCTCGGCGTCGCCACCGATCTCGCCGATCATGACGATGGCCTCGGTCTCGGGGTCGGCCTCGAACGCCTCGAGCGCGTCGATGTGCGTCGTGCCGATGACGGGGTCACCGCCGATGCCGACGGCGGTGGAGAAGCCGATGTCGCGCAGCTCGTACATCATCTGGTAGGTCAGGGTGCCGGACTTCGAGACCAGGCCGATCCGGCCGGGGCCGGAGATCGACGCCGGGATGATGCCGACGTTGGACTTGCCGGGGCTGATCAGGCCGGGACAGTTCGGGCCGATGATGCGCGTCGTGTTGCCGGTCGCGACCGCGTGCGCCCAGAACACCGCCGAGTCGTGCACCGGGATGCCCTCGGTGATGACGACCGCGAGCGGGATGCCCGCGTCGATCGCCTCCAGGACGGAGTCCTTCGCGAACGGCGGCGGGACGAAGCCGACGGTGACGTCGGCCCCGGTCTTGTCCATCGCCTCGGCGACGGAGCCGAAGATCGGCACGGCGGTGCCGTCGATGTCGACGGTCTGGCCGGCCTTGCGCGGGTTGACGCCCCCGACCAGCTGTGTGCCGGAGGCGAGCATCCGCTTCGAGTGCTTGGTTCCCTCGGAGCCGGTGATGCCCTGGACGATGACCTTGCTGGTCTCGTTGATGAAGATCGACATCTCTCAGTTTCCCTTCGAGGCCAGCTCAGCGGCGAGCTTGGCAGCGCCGTCCATGGTGTCGACCGGGTGCACGATCGACAGGTTCGCGTCGGCCAGGATCTGCCGGCCCTCCTCGGCGTTGTTGCCGTCGAGGCGTACGACCAGGGGCTTGGTGACATCCCCGAGCATGCCGATCGCCTGGACGATGCCGTTGGCCACCGCGTCGCAGGCGGTGATGCCGCCGAAGATGTTGACGAACACGCTCTTCACGGCCGGGTCGCCGAGGATGATCGACAGGCCGTCGGCCATGACCTGGGCGCTGGCACCGCCGCCGATGTCGAGGAAGTTCGCGGGCTTCTGGCCGCCGAACTCCTCGCCGGCGTAGGTGACGACGTCGAGGGTCGACATGACGAGCCCGGCACCGTTGCCGATGATGCCGACCGCGCCCTCGAGCTTGACGTAGTTGAGGTGCTTGGCCTTGGCCGCCGCCTCGAGCGGGTCGACCGTCGAGGAGTCGGCGAAGCGCTCGAACTCCTCGGCGTGACGGAACGCGGCGTTGTCGTCGAGGGTGACCTTGCCGTCGAGCGCGAGGATGTCGCCGGTCGGCGTCCGTACCAGCGGGTTGACCTCCACGAGCGTCGCGTCCTCGGCGACGAAGGTCTCCCAGAGGCTGACGAGCACCGCGGCGACCTTCTCGCTGACCTCGGCCGGCATGTGCGCGGCCTCGGCGATCTCCCGCGCCTTGGCGAGGTCGACGCCGGTGCCCGCGTCGACCGGGACGCGCACCAGCGCGTCGGGCCGCTCGACCGCGAGCTGCTCGATCTCCATGCCGCCCTCCGCGCTGGCCATCGCCAGGAAGGTGCGGTTGGAGCGGTCGAGCAGGAACGAGACGTAGTACTCGGTCTCGATGTCGCTGGCCTGGGTGACGAGCACGGTCCCCACGACGTGGCCCTTGATGTCCAGGCCGAGGATCTCCTGCGCCTTCTCACGCGCTGCGTCGGGGGTCGGCGCGAACTTCACGCCGCCGGCCTTGCCGCGGCCACCGACCTTGACCTGCGCCTTGACGACGGTGTCGGTGCCGATCTTCTCGGCCGCCGCCTTCGCCGCGTCGGCGTCGGTGACGGTGATGCCGGGGAGCGTGGGGACGCCGTGTGCGGCGAACAGCTCCTTCGCCTGGAACTCGAACAGGTCCAACGCCGCTCCTCGGTGAGTGCTCGCCCGCATCGCGGGGGGACGCCGCGACACTACCCACGCAGGGTGTACGTCGAGCCTCCGGTCCGGTCGCTGTGACCTCGGTCTCAACCGGCAGGTCAGCAGCCACTGCAGGCGAGCAGCGTCCGGAGCTCGAGCAGCGCATCGGTGAGGGTCGAGGCCGGCTCGGGGAAGCGGACCCGCAGCGAGTCGACCCCCGCGGCGTCCAGCACCGCGACCTGCAGCCCGTCCGGTGACAGCGCGACGGGGACGACCGACTCGGCCGCGGTGCACCCGTGGTGGCGCAGGACGTGCGTCAGCTGTTCGGCGTGCGTACGGGCGAGGTGGTCGACCACGGCCGGCGCGAGGTCCCAGGTGGGCTCGGGTTCGGCGGCGTAGTAGGCCTCGGTCGGCACCCGCTGCTCGCGGTCGCCGAGGAGCACCAGCGCGGAGGGCGCGATCCGGAAGGTCGCGCCCCGGGCCACCGGGAGCCGGTGGGCGACGCCTTCGAGGAGGAGCACCGACCAGGGGTCGCCCGCCGCGACCACAACGGTCAGGACCGGGTGCCGTTCCGTCGCGGCGACGAGGGCGGACCGCTCGTCGAGCAGGACCAGCAGGCAGCCGCGGCCGTCGGTGTGGACCTTGGCGGTCGCGGCGAGGGTCTCCCCGTCGGCCTCCCACCGGACGGTCGCGACGTCGGCGCGGGCCGCCGCGTTGCGGGCGAGCGTCCCCAGCGCGGCGAGACCGGGGCAGTCGGCGGGATCGATCACGGGTCCTCCTCGGGAGCTGAGGACGAAGTAAAGCACACCTAACTAAGGGGAGGTTTAGTCCTTGGGGAAGGTCGCGTGCGCCCACGCGACGATCGCGCTCGTCGGTGACCCGGGTACGAAGACCTTGGCGACCCCCGTCGCCTCGAGCGCGGGGAGATCTGCTGCCGGGATGACCCCGCCGCCGAACACGACCACCTCGCCGGCATCGTGATCGCGCAGCAGCGCGACGGTCTCGGCGAACAGCGCGAGGTGGTCGCCGGACAGCACCGAGAGCCCCACGGCGGTCGCGTCCTCCTGGATCACCGTTGCCACGACCTGGGCGGGGGTCTGGCGCACGCCCGTGTAGACGACCTCGAGTCCGGCGTCGCGCAGCGCACGGGCGAGGACCTGCGCGCCGCGGTCGTGGTCGTCGGCGCCGAGCTTCGCGACCACCACCCGGACCCGGCTCACCGGCTGCCTCCTCGCATCCGACCTGCGTCCCGAACCGGTCACGGACTCGGCGAGACTAGCGGCGTGGCGGACTGGCGAGCGGCGCTGCTGAGCGGCGCCTCGTGGACACCCGGCGACGACCTCGACGGCCTCCGGCGCGGTCGCGGGCTCGTCGGTGACCACGCGGTCGTGCTCGCCGCCTGGGACTTCGCCGTGTACGGCGGCTCCTTCGGTGTCGCCGCCTCGCAGGCCTTCGCCGCGGCGTGCGACGACGCGGTCGCGGCGGGCATGCCCCTGGTCTCGCTCGTGCGGTCCGGTGGCACCCGGCTGCAGGAGGGCATCGCCGCGCTGG
>CAJCIY010000281.1 GCA_903970495.1 Candidatus Melainabacteria bacterium
TCGCCGCTGCGGCCGCCCGCCGTCACCGTGAGCGGCACGACGTCGATCCGCAGCTCCGACACCAGCGCCGGCGGCAGCCCGGCGCTCGAGTCGGTGATCACCCGGACGGCCATGGGCGGACCGTACGCCGGGAGGCCTACAGCCCGAGCCGCTCCCGGACGGCCGACGGCCACGCCGTCACGTCGACGCCGTGGTGGCGCAGCAGGGCGAGCGTGATCCGGTCGAGGCCGTAGCCGAAGCAGGCGCTGTGGGCGACCGCGCCGTCGCAGTGGATCCCGTACGCCTCGCCGAAGTGGTCGCGGTGCAGGTTGCCCGAACCGATGGCGGTCGGGCGGTCGGCGGAGGAGACCTCGCAGACCAGCTCGTACTTCAGCTCCTCGCTGCGCTGCCCGACCGACAGCACCCGGCCGGCGCGGCCGAAGAACGGGTCGTTGGCGACCACCCGCTCCACCGGGATGCCGAGCTCCGCGAACGTCGCCGTCGCCCGGTCGAGCCACTTCCCGCGCGCTGCCTCCGCGCCGTCCGGGGTGCCGACGTAGACCAGGTCGTGCTGGCGGAAGGCCTGCATCCGCGCGACGTCCTCCGACGGCTCGGCGCGGAAGACCCAGCCGGAGACGTCGTAGGTGCCGGCCCCGACGTCGCCGGCGAGCGTCGGGTAGAGCGGGTGGCACACCGCCGGCGCGAGCACGACGTCGGCCGGGACGAGGCCGGCGGTCCAGTCGCCGCCCGCCTCGTGCGTACGCAGCAGGGCGGCGTGGTCCTTGTCGTCACCGCGGAAGGTGCTGATCGAGCCGAGCAGGTCCGGGAACGAGCCGAGGTAGCCGCTGCCGACGAACGCGGCGCGCGACTCGACCGGGGGGAAGCGCACCACGCGCGACCCCGGCTCGCCGATCAGCTGCTCGAGGCCGGCGACCACCGCCTCGTAGGCAGCGGACCGGCCGTACACACCGGGGCTGCCGGCGTCGACCAGGACGCCGGCGGACAGCAGCTCGTCGCGAAGGGTCACGCCCGTGGTCTTCGGCTCAGACCAGCACGACGTTGACCAGCTTGGGCGCGCGGACCACGACGGTGCGCACCTCGCGGCCGCCGATCCACTCGGTCGCGGCCTCGAGCGCCTGCTCGCGCAGCGCGTCCTCGCCGATCTGCGGCGCGACCTCGAGCCGCGCCCGCACCTTGCCACCCACCTGCACGACGCAGGTGACGCTGTCGACGACCAGCAGGGCCGGGTCGGCGGTCGGCCAGTCGGCTCGGGTCGCCCAGCCCTCGCACCGCAGCCGCTCCCACGCCTCGTCGGCCGTGTACGGCGCGAACGGCGCGACCATGCGCACCAGCGCCTCGACCCCGGGGCGGGCGTCGTGGCCCGCGTCGTGGGCCTTGCGCAGCAGGTTGGTCAGCTCCATGCACCGCGCGACCGCGACGTTGAACCGGTGCTCGACCATGTGGCCCGTCGTCTCGTCGATCAGGTGCGCCGCGGCACGCTCGGTGGCGGGGTCGACGGCGCGACCGTCGACCGACCCGACGTCGCCGGCGAGCTGCCACACCCGCTTCAGCCACTTGCCGGCACCGGCCGGGGAGACGTCGGCCCAGTCGACGTCCTCCTCGGGCGGCGAGGCGAACAGCATCGTCACCCGGACCGCGTCGACGCCGTGGGTCTCCAGCTCGCCGCCGAGGTCGACGCCGTTGCCCAGCGACTTGCTCATGCCGCGGCCCTGGTTGATCACCTCGCCCTGGTTGACCAGCTGTGCGAACGGCTCGGTGACGCCGACCAGGTCCAGGTCGTACAGGGCCTTGGTGAAGAACCGCGAGTAGAGGAGGTGCAGGATCGTGTGCTCCTTGCCCCCGATGTACGGCAGCGCGGGCAGCCAGTCGTCGAGGTCTGCGCGGTCGAAGGCGACGTCGGTGCGCCCGGGCGAGCAGTAGCGCAGGTAGTACCAGGAGGAGTCGACGAACGTGTCCATGGTGTCGGTGTCGCGGGTCGCCGGGCCGCCGCACGACGGGCACTCGACCTGCAGCCACTCGGTCGCGGTGCCCAGCGGCGAGGTGCCCTTCGGCGTCAGGTCGACGTCGGTGGTCGGCGGCAGCAGCACCGGCAGCTGGTCGTCGGGAACCGCGACCTCGCCGCAGGTCGGGCAGTGCACGATCGGGATCGGCGCGCCCCAGTAGCGCTGCCGCGACAGCAGCCAGTCGCGCAGCCGGTAGATGACCGTGCCGCGGCCGGTGCCCGCCTGCTCGACGTGCGCGATCGCGGCGGCGACGCCGTCAGCCTTGCCGGTGCCGTCCAGCTCGCCGCTGTTGACGTGCACGCCGTCGCCGGCCGTCGCGACGCCGGTCTCGGCCGGGTCGGGCTCGCCGGTCTCGACGACGACGCGGACCGGCAGGTCGAACGCCCTCGCGAAGTCCAGGTCCCGCTGGTCGTGCGCGGGCACCGCCATGATCGCGCCGGTGCCGTACTCGGCCAGCACGTAGTCGGCGGCCCAGACCGGTATCCGCTCGCCGGACAGCGGGTTGGTGGCGTACCGGCCGAGGAAGACGCCGGTCTTCTCCCGCTCGGTCGACTGCCGCTCGATCTCGGTCAGCGCCGCGACCTGCTCCCGGTACGCCTCGAAGGCGGGCCGCTGCTCGCCCGTGACCAGCTCGGCGGCCAGCGGGGCGTCGGCAGCCACCACGAAGAACGTGGCGCCGTAGAGGGTGTCGGGGCGCGTGGTGAACACCGTGACCGGCTCGTCGCGGCCCTCGACGGCGAAGTCGACGTACGCGCCCTCGGACCGGCCGATCCAGTTCCGCTGCTGCGCCAGCACCGACTCCGGCCAGCGCCCCTGCAGCTGGTCCATGTCGTCGAGCAGCCGCTGCGCGTACTCGGTGATCTTGAAGTACCACTGCGTCAGGGTCCGCTTGGTCACCAACGTGCCGCAACGCTCGCAGTGGCCCTGGACCACCTGCTCGTTGGCGAGCACGGTCTGGTCCTGCGGGCACCAGTTGACCGCGCTCTCGCGGCGGTAGGCCAGGCCCTTCTCGAACAGGCGCAGGAACAGCCACTGCGTCCAGCGGTAGTACTCCGGGTCGCTGGTGGCGAGGTAGGTCGACCAGTCCGCGGCCATGCCGTAGCGGCGGTAGGAGTCGGACTGCGTCCGGATGTTGGCGTACGTCCAGGTGACCGGGTCGGCGCCGCGCTTGATCGCCGCGTTCTCGGCCGGCAGCCCGAAGGAGTCGAACCCGACGGGGAAGAGCACGTCGTAGCCCCGCATGTAGGTGAAGCGGGCCCACGCGTCGGCGATCGCGAACACCTCGCCGTGACCCATGTGCAGGTCGCCCGACGGGTAGCTGAACATCGTCAGGACGTAGCGCTTCTCGGCGCCGTCGCGGCGCAGCGTCGCGCCGTCCCAGCGCGCCAGCCAGCGCGCCTCGATGGCGTGCGGGTCGTAGGACTCGATCACCGCTCCGAGGGTAGTGCCAGCGGCCCAATCACTTCCGCGGTGACACGGGCGACGGCCGCGTGCGCCGCCCAACCCAGGTGCATCCCGTCGGGGTTGAGCCCGGCCGGGACGTACGGCTCGAGGGCGCTCTCCCAGTCGGCCATCGGGACGCCCTCGCGCTCACCCCAGGCCCACGCTGCCCGGACCGCGGCGGCGTGGCCCCGGGTGTTCGGGTAGTAGCTGCTCTCCCAGCGGTGGGCGACGACGCCGGCGACCGGCAGCTCCGGCCGCAGCTGCCGCAGCGCCGTGACGACCTGCGAGTGGTACACGTCGGTCTGCCGGGCGCCGAGGGTGCGGAACGGGCCGCCGGTCAGCCGTACCAGGGCGGGGTTCGCGAGCAGGTAGGCCTTCCGGGCCAGCGCGCGCGACCGCGCCGTCGGCAGCGAGGAGAAGCCGCCGCGCAGGTACGTCGGCAGCGAGGTCGGCAGCTTGTCCATGCCGCCCGTGGCGAGCAGGACCGCCTCGGCGGTGGGCAGGTGCCGCCAGACGTTCGGGTCACGGGTCAGCGCCCACCAGGCGTCGCGGGCGGTCCAGCCCTGGCGGGCGAAGACCGCGACCCCGAGCCCGAGCTGCGCGGCCATCAGGTTCGGCCAGAGCCGCGGGTCGTCGAGCGGCTCGGCGCGCTCGGGGCCGTGGAAGGCCAGCGAGTCGCCGAGCACCACGATGGCCACGAACCGATCTTGGCCTACGCCTATCGTGCGCCCGTGTCCCTGCCCGCCGTGGCGGTCTCCTACGAGGCCGCGAGCTTCCCACCGCTGCTGCTCGCCGCCGCTGCGGCCGAGCTGTGCCGGCCCTGCTGGATCGTCGACGGCAGCACCCCGGCCGTCGCCGAGACCGCAGCCCTCCTGCGGCGGTTCGGACCGGTCCTCGACACCTCACGGCTGGCGCTCGACGCCGTCGCGGACGCGTGTCGCGAGGCCGGGGTCCAGGGCGTGCTGACGACCACCGACCCTCCCATCCCGTACGCGGCCGACCTCGCGGTGCGGCTCGGGCTGGCGTTCCATTCGCCGTCAGCCGCTCGGTTGCTGACGGACAAGGCCGCACAACGCGAGGCGCTGGCCGTCGCCGGCGTGCCGTCGGCCTCGGCGG
>CAJCIY010000282.1 GCA_903970495.1 Candidatus Melainabacteria bacterium
GTCGAGTTCGTCGTGTGGAGCGAGTCGTCCAACCTGAGCATGGTGGAGCGCCAGCTCGGCCATCTCGACCGAGCCGAGGAGCTCTCCCGCCAGGCGATCGACACCGCAACCGCGCGCGAGCACGACCTCTACCTGTCCTGGGCCCTCAACGGACTCGCCGCCGTCACGGCTGCGAAGGGCGACTCGCGTCGTTCCGCGACCCTGCTCGGCGCGGCCGATTCCCTGAGCCAGCGCGCCGGCGGCGAGTGGCCACCCGACGAACGCGAACAGCACGACGAAACCGAGGCAGCGCTCCGACAGGCCGTCCCGCCGGATGAGCTCGCCGACGCCCGTGCCCAAGGAACCGCGATGACCCGCGAGCAGGCCGTCGCCTATGCGCTTTCCCAGTCTCGGCCCTGAGCCCCGCTTCGTGACCGAGAGGACCCGACATGCCCAGGCAGATCATCACGACCCCGAACGCGCCGAGCTCGCCGCTCTACAGCCAGGGCGTCAAGGCCGGATCGCACCTGTTCATATCGGGAACGACCGGCATCGACCCGAGCACCGGCACGCTCGCGGGCGCCACCATCCAAGAACAGACGCGGCAGGCACTGACCAATTGCGCGGCGATCCTGCAGGCTGGTGGCGGCACCCTCGATGACGTCGTCGACGTCGGGATCCTGCTCGCCGATCCCGGCGACTTCGCGGGCATGAACGAGGAGTACGCCGGCTGGTTCGCGACAGATCCGCCGACCCGCTACGCGGCCAAGCTCGGAGCCGAGATACCTGGACTGCTGGTCTCGATCCGCATGACCGCAGTGCTCACCTGATCACGCGCCGGGGTGTCGCCGTCCTCGCAGTAACCGTTGCCCTACGTCAACCGGTAGCCGTCGCGACGGACCTTGCGTGAACTGCCGATAGCGCCACGGGCTCAGCTGCAATCAGCGCCGAAAGGTTGGCATTGGGTATGGCCGGGTGCACGGACCGGTCCCCGGTGTCTCCTGTCGGGCGACCTGGTCGAGAACCCGGTGTCGCGGTCGGCTCGGCCCGAGCCCCTACCGGTGGCCGCACCCGTCACGCCACGACTATCGGCTGCTGCTGCGCATCGCAGGGTGCCGCAGGCTCGATGTCGTGGAAAGTCCGCCCGTCGCCAACGCCTCGAGCTGTGCGAGCGCGTACGCGCACATGCGCTCGTGGTCGCCGGGTGGCCATCGGGGGTCGGGGGTCGACGGCCCCGGAGCGGCCGGGGCAGGCAGCAGGAGCGGCGTCGGCCTGTACCCGCGAGCCCGAAGCGCAGCCGCATGCAGGAGCAACGGGCGGGCGTCGACCTCTCGGTCCGCCGCGACGAGAACCGTCGCCACCGTCTCCAGGCAGGTGCTCAGGGGGTGCCAGTAGCGCAACGAGCGACACGCCTGGATCGCAGGTGCCGCGCACGTCACAGCCGCGGCGAGGTCACCACCGCCGAGCAGACCTCGCGCCAGCAGGCTCCGGATCAGGGGCAGCTCTCGTTCGACGCCCAGCTCGGTGGCCTCGTCCTCGGCTGCCCTGGCGTGATCCACCGCGGCCGCGACATCGCCGTCAGCGAGAGCGACTGCGGCCGCGGCCGTCAACAGCGCGACGCGAGCGACGCGCCTGCCGTCGGAGAGCATCGGCCGCGCCCGCGCGACGTAGTCTCTGGCCGCCTCGAGCTCACCGACCTGCCAGCAGACCACGGCCGCTGTCGCCAGGGCCGATGCCAACGACTCGACCGCGTCTTCGGACCTGCAGAGTGCGACCGCGTCCTCGGCGTACCTGGCGGCGGAAGGATCGCCCCTCTCGGACAGCACGCACGCGACCCCCATCGTCGCCGCGACCTGCACATCCCGGCTGAGGCTCCGCGCCGCCGTGACCGCCTCGCGCATGAACGTCAGCGCCTCATCGCCACGATCGAGGTCCTCGGTGAGACCGGCGAGGAACGTCAGCGCCCGGACCCGGTAGAAGTCGTCCACCTCCGCCGTCCTCTGGATAGCCTCCTGGAGACACGCGATCGCGTCCTGGGTGTCACCAGCCCAGTAGCCGAGGTACCCGGCCGCGAACATCGCCTGACCTACGCCCGGGGACCGGCGGTTCCCGTCGAGCAGCGCCCTCAGCCACAGCCGGCCCTCGGCGACGTCTGTCACCGCCCAGTACCGATGCAGACGAAAGGCGATGTCCAGACCTGTGGTCGGGTCGAAGAGGCCCACCGCGCACGCGGTCAGCAGCGACCGCACAGCGGGTGCGATCGAACTGATCTCGCTGCTGTACGAGGCTGGGCTCACTCGCGCATCCGCCGGCAGGATCTGTCCGATGGCGCGGGCAAGCCGAGAGAACGCGTCATCGACCTCGCCGGCTTCGGACAACAGCTCCCAGGCGAAGGCCTGGACGTCGTCGTCCAGCTGGTAGAGCCAGCGAGGACCCGAGGTGTCGACCGACACCAGCCCGTGCGCGACCAGTTCGCGCAGCACCCGCACGACCCGCACCTCCGGAACATCCCCGCCGCCGACGACGCCGCGGATCAACGACAGGCCAGCAGGACCTCGGAGCGCCGAGAGCCGTCGGAAGACCGCCGCCTCCTGCTCGTCCAGCAAGGCGTAGCTCTGACGGAGCACCCCTCGCAGGGGGTCCTCACCGGCATGATCGAGCTGATCCAGGAGATCGCCGATAGGCATCCGTGTGAGCTGGGCCGCGGCGAGCTCGAGCGCCAAGGGCAGGCCGCCACACCGGCGGCACAGCTCCTCCAGCAGTGGCGCCGTGGTCTCGTCGACGACAAGTTGACCGTCGCCGCTGGTGACCCGGTCGACGAGCAGGCCGACAGCAGGGTCGGTGCCGGCCGGGCCTGTCGTGGTCGGTGGCACGGGAAACGGGCGGACAGCGTGCAGCTGCTCGCCCGCGACCGACAGCGGCACCCGGCTTGTCAGCAGGACCGTCAGCTGCGGGCAGCGTTCCTGGAGCATGCCGACCAACGTGCGCACCCCATCGGGCACCAGCTCACAACCGTCGAGGACGAGCAGGGCGCGCCCGAGCGGCGTCAGAGAACGGACCACCGCCTCACCAGGGCCGCCGGTCCCGACGAGCGAACCCAGCGTGAGTGCCACCGTCGAGGCGACGAGCTCGTCATGGCGAAGGTTCGACAGGCGTACCCAGTAGAGCCCGCCGTCGAAGTGCGTGGACCGGGCAGCGGCGCGCAGGCCGAGCCTCGACTTGCCCACGCCCCCTCCGCCGGTGACGCACACCACGCCCGGGCGGGCCAGAGACCGAGACACCTGCTCGAGCTCCCGATCCCTGCCGCGAAAGGTCGTCGTCTCCTTCGGCAGTCGAGCCAGCTGGGCGACGGCACCGCGATCGTTCAGGGCCGAGAGATAGGCGCTCTCGGTCTGCGGACTGGGGTGCACCCCGAGCTGGTCTGCCAACAGCGAACGGCACCTGCCGTAGGCCTCGACCACTCCCGCGCGATCACCGGCTGCCGCCAGGGTCGCGATCAGCAGGCGGTGCGTCCGCTCGTCCAGCGGCGCCACCGCGACGGCCTCTCGGGCCGAGGCCACCGAGGGGCTGAACTCCCCCAGGCCTAGGGACGCCATTGCTGAGACGTGCAGGGCACGCACCCGCAAGTCGTCCAACGCCTGCCGGTGCGGACCGAGCCAGTCCAGCTCCTCACCCGGAAGCAGCGCCGAACCATCCAGGGAGGTCAGGGGCTCACTCTCGGCTCGGGCAGCCGAGTGCCGCTCTTCGGCCAGCAGTAGTTCGGCGATCTCGAGGCGGCGGGTCGACTCCCCCGTCGAGACCACGACGTCGGGCCGCAGGCGGTAGCCCGCTGGCGTCGTCTCGATCAGCCATTCGTCCACCCCCCACTCGGCGCAGGCGGCTCGGATGGACCGGATCAGGCCACGCAACGCCGTCGGCCAGGTGGCGGGCGGCTGGTCTCCCCAGATCCGCTCGGCCAGGATCTCGGATCGGACGGGCCCTGATGACATCGCGACAGCGACCAGAGCGACCCGGCAGCGGCGCCCGCCGAGGACGTCCCCCGAGACCTCGGCCGCCCCACGCCGGACGTTGACGGCGCCCATCACGTCGACAACCACGACATCGTCAAACACGCGTGTGCTCCAGACCAGCGACGACTGCGCGTCAAACTAGTCGAAGCCGGCGGCGCGAGCGATGCACCCGCAGACCGATCCATCCGTGCCGTCGGGGAGACGGTCAGGGCTGCAGCTCCAGCTTCGTCGCGGCCGCGCGGATCACCGCTGCTGCCTTGGCGTTGGTGATGTCGGCATCGGTGAAGTCGTCGAACTCGAGGTCCGTGCTTCCGTACAGGGCGTCCAGGGTGACCTTCGTCTCCGTGAGCGGGTCCGGGTTGTAGACCGCCTTGTCCCCCAGCCCCGGGTAGGGCTTCGACAGCGGATCACTGGACGGGCCGTCGTACCAGGAGGCGCCCTTGCCCGGGATCACGATGAGGCTGGCCACCGCGAGGTTGCTGCCTGCTTCCTGGTAGTTGCACGCATAGTTGGGCACCGGCATCGTCTCGACCTCGGGATAGGCCCTGATGAAGGGCTCACCGGTGAGCGACTTGGCCGCTGCCAACGGCATCAGCGCGCAGACGTCCACCGGCTTGCCTGCGACGGCTGTCGCGGTTCCGCCATCTGTCGCGGTCGGGGCGCTCGTGCCGGCAGTAGGCGACCCGCTCGGGGTGGCTCGCGACGTGGCGGACGCCGTCGATCCCGCCGCGTGACAACCGGCAAGGACCAGCAGCGCAGCCGCAGCCAACGACGAAGCGAGCGCAGGACGGATGTGTGCAGGCATGTTTTCTCCGTGTGCCGGGACGATATGACTCCCCGAGCCAAGCCGCGCGGCGTAACGCTCGAGTAATGAACCGCCCTGGCTGCCGGTGTCGGCGCCGGCGACAGCCGTTCTTACGAGGGTCTGACCGCCTTCGACGTGACCCGCCTCCTGCCCGACCGCGGCGCCGGGTGACGGGCCTCGCGGGCGAACACCTCCAGGAGCGCTCTCGTCGCGGCCTTGGGCACCCGCTCGGCTCCGGTGACCACGGCGACCGGCCAGTGCAGCGCCGGTCCGAGGAGCCGGCGGGCGACCAGCCCCGTCTCCTCGCCGATCCCGGTGACCGGGAACAGGCCCACCCCCAGTCCCTCCCGGACGTACGCGCTGGCACTGCGCAGATCGACGACCTCGAGGGCGACCCGGCGCCGCACGGCGGCAGCGGAGAAGGCGGCGTCGTTGATGATGCGGCCCCCGTAGCCCGCGGGCAGATCCACGAAGTCCGCATCGGCCAGCTGGGCCAGGCTGATCCGGGCTCGACCGCACAGCGGGTGACCGACGGGCAGCACCACGGACACCGGTGCGCGGGCGATCTCGTGGATCGTGACGGTCGACGGCCGCGTCGTGGGGGTGAGCAGACCCACATCGAGCTCGCCCTCCGCCAGGGCTGCCATCACGCCCTCGTCTCCGCGCGTGGTGGAGACAACGGCGAGGGTCACACCGGGATGCGCCCGGTGGAACGTACCCAGGAGTCGCGGGAGAGCCACGATGTCGGTGGCCGTCGCGATGGCGATCCGGACCGTGCCACCCAGCTCGCCCGTCGCGCCCGTCACCGCGTCGCGGGCCGCCTGGGCTGCTGCGAGCGCATCCCGCGCGGCCGGCAGGAAGGCCGAACCTGCCTCGCTCAGCTCGACGCTGCGCGAGCTCCGCACGAACAGTTCGGCGCCGAGGTCTCGCTCCAGCGCCCGGACCGTCGCCGACACCCCTGACTGCACCTGGTGGAGCCGCTGTGCTGCCCGGGTGAAGCTCAGCTCCTCGGCCACCGCCAGGAAGGCCTCCATGTGCCGCAGGTCCATCGGGCTATTTCATCACTCTTTTTGCTCGTTCGTAGCATCAACGATCGTTGGACATGATGATCGACGGCGCGGAGGCTGGACTCCTGAGCGTCGGCCGCCCGGCCGATCGGAACGGAGATCCGCCATGAACCCACCGAAGGTCGCCGTCGTGGTCGGCAGCACCCGCCAGGCACGGATCTGCCCCACGATCGCGACCTGGGTCGCCGAGACCGCCGGCGGTGACAGCGCCCTGCACTACGAGCTGCTCGACCTCGCCGACGTCGATCTGCCCTTCCTCGACGAGCCGCGGCCCCCCGCCCATGGCGGCTACGTCCACGAGCACACCCGCCGGTGGAGCGCCCTGGCCGGTTCCTACGACGCGTTCGTCTTCGTGTTGCCCCAGTACAACTGGGGCTATCCGGCAGTGCTGAAGAACGCGCTCGACTTCCTGTACGACGAGTGGGCCGCCAAGCCCGCCGGGATCGTGACCTACGGCAACCACGGCGGCGGCAGAGCCGCCGCCCAGCTCCAGCAGGTCCTCACCGGCCTGCACATGAGGACCGCGCCGGAACCGGTGCTGCTCACCGTCCTCCTCGACGCTGCCGGATCCGGTGATCCCGCGGCCGACCTGCTGCCCGTCCTCGCGCCCCACGCCGCGGCGGTGCGCGAGCTCGACCAGGCGCTCACGGCCCTCCTGTCCTGAGCACCGATCCCCCGCCGCCCGCTCGGAGGGGCGCAACACATCCCTCCCGTGATCGTCCTCGACACCAGGGAGCTCCGAGCCCGGCCGAGGTCGTCACGTCGGTGCTGTCCGCAGCGACGCCGGGCGCGGTGACCGTCAGCCGTCCTCGTCGGGTCTCGGCCCGCTCTGGAAGCGCCGGACCTCCTGCGGCCAGCCGCAGCCCACGGCGATCTTCCCCGCCCACAGCCGCGCCGCCGCCTCGTCGGACACATCGACGACGGCGAAGCCGCCGATGTGGTCCGGGGACTCGACGTACGGGCCGTCGGTGAACACCGGCGTGCCGCTCGAGGCGTCCACGCTGAACACGGGCCCGTCGTCCAGCCCACCGGTGAAGATCAGCACACCAGCGCTACGCATCTCCACGAGCAACGGCCTGAGCGCCCGCGATTTCGCCCGGAGCTCCTCCTCGGTGTGGTCGGGGACCCAGCTGTCCTGGAACGCGATCAGGTACTCGGTCA
>CAJCIY010000283.1 GCA_903970495.1 Candidatus Melainabacteria bacterium
CCGACGTTCGCCGACGCCCAGGCCAAGACCAAGCAGTACGAGGCCGGCGGCCTCGACTGGCACGACCCGCGCGAGGACGGCTCGCTGCCCGACGTCTACATCGCGATGGGCCAGACCGCCGAGAACCTCGCCCGCCTCAAGGGCGTCAGCCGCGAGGAGCAGGACGAGTTCGGCGCACGGTCGCAGAACCTCGCCGAGAAGGCCATCGCCAACGGCTTCTTCGAGCGCGAGATCGTTCCGGTCGAGCTGCCCGACGGCACCGTCGTGAGCAAGGACGACGGCCCCCGCGCCGGCGTCACCGCCGAGGGGATGGCCTCGCTCAAGCCGGTGTTCCGTCCCGACGGCACCGTCACCGCCGGCAACGCCTGTCCGCTCAACGACGGCGCCTCCGCGGTCGTGATCATGAGCGACACCAAGGCCAAGGAGCTCGGTCTGACGCCGCTCGCGCGCATCGTGTCGACCGGCGTGACCGGCCTGTCGCCGGAGATCATGGGCTACGGCCCGGTCGGCGCGACGCAGCAGGCGCTCAAGAACGCGGGCATGTCGGTCGGCGACATCGACCTGTTCGAGATCAACGAGGCCTTCGCCGCGCAGGTCATCCCGAGCTACCGCGACCTGGGCATCGACATCGACAAGCTCAACGTCCACGGCGGTGCCATCGCGGTCGGCCACCCGTTCGGCTCGACCGGCGCCCGCATCACCGCGACGCTGATCAACGGCCTGCAGTTCGAGGACAAGCAGTTCGGCGTCGAGACGATGTGCGTCGGCGGCGGCATGGGCATGGCGATGGTGCTGGAGCGCCTCAACTAGTCCGGATCGCACGTCCGAAGGCCCGCCGATCCCTCGGCGGGCCTTCGTCGTCGCTACAGCCGGGTGCGGGCGGCGGCGACGAGGCGGTCGAGGTCGGCTGACACGGCGGGGAAGCCCGGCGCGGCGGCGAGCTCGTGGCCCAGGACGAGGAGCTGGTCGGCCAGCGCATGGTCGCCGAGCGCCGGCACGGCGATGCGCGGCGGCTGGCCGGTGCCGGCCCGCTCCCCCAGCGCGGCGAGAGCGGCCAGCAGCTCCCGCAGCACCTCGCGGCGGCTCCGTGAGGCTCCGGGCGACGTCGCCGCGTACCAGGCCGGACCGCGCCCGGAGACGTACACGGCCAGCCGGTCCACACCCACCGCACGGACGGTAGTGGGCCTTGCACGGACGCCGGCGAGGGGAGCACGCTGCGCAGACGGGCGCCCGATCCCGGGGAGCGAGCGCCTCACCCGCATCCACCGTTGGAGCGCGCCATGTGCAGTCCCGAGACCCACGCCGGCCTCCTCGCCCGCATCCCCGCCGTCACCGGCCGGGACCTCCCGCACTGGCTCGAGGCGGTCGAGTCCGGGCCGCCGCTGCTGCGCCACGACGAGCGCGCGCAGTGGCTGGCGGGCGAGCACGCGCTGCCGGCCGCGTACGCCGGCGCCATCGTCCGCGAGCACGAGCTGCGCCGGGCCGCACGCCGTCGCTGAGCACGCGGTAACGTCGGTCACACTGCACCGCACCACTCGCTGTCGAGGAGCCGTATGAAGACCAAGGGCGCAATCCTGTGGGGAGTCGACCAGGACTGGTCGGTCGAGGAGATCGAGGTCGGCGACCCGGTCGCCGGTGAGGTGCAAGTGCGGCTCGCCGCCAGCGGCCTCTGCCACTCCGACGAGCACCTGCGGACCGGGGACACCCCGGTGCCGTCGTACCCGGTGCTGGGCGGCCACGAGGGCGCGGGCGTCGTCACCAAGGTCGGTGCCGGCGTGACGGACGTGGCCGAGGGCGACCACGTCGTCCTCGCGTTCATCCCGGCCTGCGGCACGTGCCTGATGTGCTCGACCGGACGCTCGAACATCTGCGACAAGGGCGCCAACCTGCTGACCGGCCAGGCCATCAGCGACAACACCTTCCGCGTCACGGCCAGGGGCCAGGGCGCGATCCCGATGTGCCTGCTCGGCACGTTCTCCCCGTACGTCACCGTCAACGAGGCCTCGGTCGTGAAGGTCGAGAACCAGATCCCGCTGGAGAAGGCGGCGCTGGTGGGCTGCGGCGTCACGACCGGCTGGGGCTCGGCGGTCAAGGTCGCGGACACCCGGCCCGGCGACGCGGTCGTGGTCATCGGCATCGGTGGCGTCGGCATCAACGCGATCCAGGGTGCGGCCGCCGCCGGCGCCGGCCTCGTCGTCGCGATCGACCCGGTCGCGTTCAAGCGCGACTCGGCCCTGAAGCTCGGCGCGACCCACGCGTTCGCCACCGTCGAGGAGGCCGCCGGCCCGCTCGGCGAGGCGACCTACGGCCGGATGGCCGAGAAGGTCATCATCACGATCGGCCGTACCGAGGGCCACCACGTCCTCGGCGCGCAGGCGCTCGTCGGCAAGGGTGGCCGCATCGTCGTCACCGGCATGGGCGACTTCGCCGACATCGACGTGAAGCTCAACCTCGCGATGTTCACCCTGCTGCAGCAGGACCTGCAGGGCGCGATCTTCGGCGGCAGCAACCCGCGCGCCGACATCCCGCGGCTGCTCAAGCTCTACGAGATGGGCCTGCTCAAGCTCGACGAGCTGATCACCCAGACCTACAGGCTCGAGGACATCAACCAGGGGTACGCCGACATGCGCGACGGCAAGAACCTCCGCGGCGTGATCCTCTACGACGACGCGGACTACTAGACCGCCCGCTGACAGCGCAGGCCCGGACCGGTCGGTCCGGGCCTGCTGCCGTTCTCAGGCGCTGCGGGGCTTGCGGGCCTTGATGCTCTTGGCGATCGAGTTCTCCTCGGCCTTCACCTTCGGCGCCTGCTTGGGCTTCTTGGCCTCGCGGCCACCCTTGTCCTTCGACGGCACGGCTGCTCCCTGGGGTCCACGCGGTCCCGGGTGCTGCGCTCCGGGCTGGTCCGGTGAGACCGTACGCCGATGTCCTCAGCCGAGCAGCCGGATAGGCGCGCCGGCCCGCCAGGCGGCGATGTCCTCGACGGCGCCGCCGTAGAACTCGCGGTACACGTCCGCGGTCACGTAGCCGATGTGCGGCGTCAGCAGCGTGCGGGGTGCGGTGAGCAGCGGGCCGTCGGCCGGCAGCGGCTCCCGGTCGTACACATCGATGCCGGCGCCCGCGATCGTCCCGGCGTGCAGCGCTGCGACCAGCGCGGCCTCGTCGACGATCGGCCCGCGCGAGGTGTTGACCAGGTACGCACCCCGCTTCATCGCCGCGAGCTCTGCGGCGCCGACCAGACCGCGGGTGCGATCGGAGAGCCGGGTGTGGACCGACACCACGTCGGAGGTGGCCAGCAGCTCGCCGAACCCGACGGCGCGGACACCGTGCGCGGCGGCCGCGTCGGCGTCCAGGTGCGCGCTCCAGGCGACGACCTCCATCCCGAAGGCGATGCCGATGCGGGCGACCTGCGTCCCGAGGCGACCGAGCCCGATCAGGCCGAGCCGAGCGCCGGCCAGGTCGGTGCCGACGGTCCGGCCGAACCGACCGGCCCGGACGTCGGCATCCTCGGTGAGCAGGTGCCGCGCCAGGCCCAGGATCAGGGCGAACGTCAGCTCACCGGTCGAGGTGCCGCTGCCCGGCGTACCGCAGACCGTGACGCCGGCGTCCTGCAGAGCGGGGAGGTCGAGGTGGGCGGCGCCCATGCCGGTGCTGACCAGCAGCCGCAGGTCGGGCAGCCGTCCGATGAGTGCGGCATCGAAGCGCGTCCGCTCCCGGGTCGCGACCACGACGGGGAAGCCGGCGAGCCGCGCCACCAGCACATCGCCCTCGGCGTGGTCGACGAACGCGGCGATCTCGAGCCCGCTCCAGTCGGCGGACCCGAGGGCAGCCTGCTGGTAGTCGTCGATCACCGCCACCCGTACCGACCTGTCAGCGTCTGCCGGTGCCGGGGCACCGCTCGACGCCGACAGCTCGCTCACGGGGCTACGGGACGTCGCGCTCGGCCGGGCCGGTGTAGACCTGCCGCGGCCGGCCGATCTTGGTCGCCGGGTCGTTGATCATCTCGTGCCACTGCGCGATCCAGCCGGGCAGCCGTCCGATCGCGAACAGTGCGGTGAACATGCTGCTCGGGAAGCCCAGCGCCTTGTAGATCACGCCGGTGTAGAAGTCGACGTTCGGGTAGAGGTGCCGCTCGACGAAGTAGTCGTCGGCGAGCGCCGTCTCCTCGAGCTTCATCGCCAGGTCGAGCAGCGGGTCGGAGACGCCGAGCCGGTCGAGGACCGTCTGCGTCGCGTCCTTCACGATCGCCGCGCGCGGGTCGTAGTTCTTGTAGACCCGGTGGCCGAAGCCCATGAGCTTGACGCCGGGCTCCTTGTTCTTGACCCGCTCGACGAACGCGCCGACGTCGTCGCCGGAGGAGTGGATCCGGCCGAGCATCTCGAGCACGGCCTGGTTGGCGCCGCCGTGCAGTGGGCCGGACAGCGCGTTGATGCCGGCCGCGACCGAAGCGAACAGGCTCGCGTTCGAAGAGCCGACCAGCCGTACGGTCGAGGTCGAGCAGTTCTGCTCGTGGTCGGCGTGCAGCAGGAACAGCATGTCGAGGATCTTCGCGATCTCCGGGTCGCCCTCGTAGGGGGCCGACGGGACACCGAACATCATCCGCAGGAAGTTGTCGGCGTACCCGAGCGAGTTGTCCGGGTACAGCGTCGGCTGGCCGATCGACTTCTTGTACGAGTAGGCGACGATCGTCGGCAGCTTGGCGAGCAGCCGGACCGTCGCGAGGTCGACGTCGTCGTCGTCGAACGGGTCGAGGCTGCCCTCGTAGAAGGTCGACAGCGCGTTGACACCGGAGGCGAGCACCGCCATCGGGTGGGCGTCGCGCGGGAAGGTCGAGAAGAAGTTCTGGAACGCCTCGTGCAGCAGCGTGTGGAAGTTGATGCGCTCCTGGAAGTCGTCGAGCTCGCCCTTGTCCGGCAGCTTGCCGTAGATGAGCAGGTAGGAGGCTTCGAGGAAGCTGACCTTCTTGGCGAGCTGGTCGATCGGGTAGCCGCGGTAGCGCAGGATGCCCGCGTCGCCGTCGATGTAGGTGATGTCGGAGCTGCAGCTCGCGGTGTTCACGAAGCCCGAGTCGAGCGTCACGTCGCCGGTCGTCGCCAGGAGCTTGTCGATGCGGAGGCCGCGCGGTCCCTCGGTCGACTCGACGGTCTGCAGGTCGAGGTTGCCGTTCGGGTGCTTGATCTCGATGTCGGACACGGGGGTACGTCCTTCGCCAGTCGTGGGACCCGCGGGGTCACCGCGAGGGCCCTTCGTTGTCACGCGCTCTAGTTCCGCGATCGGTGTTACCCACCAGTCTGCCCCTGACCCGCGGCGGATGTGATCCGGGTCAGGTCACCCGCATCGCGGCCGCCGCCTCGCGCGCCCGGGAACGGGCCTGCCCGAGGTCCTCGCCCCGTGCGAGCGCCACCGCCATCCGCCGGCCGGGCGTGGCCGACGGCTTGCCGAACACGCGTACCTGGGCGGTCGGGACGGCCAGCGCAGCCTCCAGGCCGACGACGGTCGGGTGGTCCAGGGCGGCGCCGGCGAGGACGACGGCGCTCGCCGAGGCGCGGCCGGTCCTCACGTCGAAGGCACCGACGGTCAGCCCGAGGATCGCCTTGACGTGCAGCGCGAACTCACTCGTCGGCTGGCTGATCAGCGTCACCATGCCGGTGTCGTGCGGCCGCGGGCTGACCTCGCTGAACAGCACCCGGTCGTCGGCGGTGACGAACAGCTCGACGCCGAACAGGCCGTAGCCGCCGAGGCCGGCGGTGACGACCTCGGCGATCCGGGTGGCCTCGGCGAGCGCCGCGTCACCCATCGGCTGCGGCTGCCACGACTCGCGGTAGTCGCCGCCCTCCTGCAGGTGGCCGATCGGCGCGCAGCAGGTGGTCCCGCCGGCGTGCCGGACGGTGAGCAGCGTGATCTCGTACGCGAACTCCACGAAGCCCTCGACGATCACCGGCCGCCCGTGGACCCGGCCGCGGGACCGGGCGTACCGCCAGGCGACGAGCGGGTCGTCGCCGGGGCGCACGACCGACTGGCCCTTGCCCGACGAACTCATCACCGGCTTCACCACGCACGGCGTGCCCAGCGCCTCGACCGCCGCGGTGAACTCCGCTTCGTCGGCGGCGAACCGGTACGGCGAGGTGGGCAGGCCAAGCTCCTCCGCGGCGAGCCGGCGGATGCCCTCGCGGTCCATGGTCAGCTGGGTCGCCCGGGCGGTGGGGACGACGTGCCACCCCTCGGCCTCGAGCTCGAGCAGCGTGTCGGTCGCGATGGCCTCGACCTCGGGGACGATCAGGTCGGGGCGTACGTCCTCGACCAGCGCGCGGAGCGCGGCGCCGTCGAGCATGTCGAGCACCCGGCTGTGCGGCGTGACCTGCATCGCCGGTGCCCCGGCGTAGCGGTCGGCGGCGACGACCTCGACGCCGAGCCGGGCCGCCTCGATCGCGACCTCCTTGCCGAGCTCGCCGGACCCTAGCAGCAGCAGTCGCGTCACGGCGGCCGAGGCTAGCGGCCCGCGACCACCAGCCCGCGCCGGCGCAGCACCAGGCGCTCGACGGGGCGGAAGAGCACGACCTCCACGGCGACGCCGACCGCGAGGATCAGCACGATCACCGCGAGCCCCTGCGCGAGGTCGGTCTGGTCCTGCGCCTCCTGCAGCAGCTGGCCCAGGCCGTGGCCGAGGCCGACCGTGATGATCTCCGCCGCCATCAGCGAGCGCCAGGCGAACGACCAGCCCTGCCGCAGGCCGCCGATGTACCCGGGCAGCACCGCCGGGACGATGACGTGGCGGGCGAGGTTCAGCCGCCGGGCGCCGAGCACCTGCCCGACCCGCAGGAAGATCGGGGGCACCTGGTCGACGCCGGCCACCACGCCGTTGGCGATCGACGGGAAGGCGCCCATCACCACGACGAAGAGCTTCGTGCCGGGTGAGAGGTGGAACCAGATGATCGCGACCGGCACCCAGGCCACGGACGGCAGGTTCTGCAGGCCGGTGACGATCGGCCCGAGGCCGGCCCGCACCGGGCGTACGCGGGCGATGAGCAGGCCCAGCGGCGTGCCGAACCCGGCGGCGATGGCGAAGCCCAGCGCGCCGTAGCCGAGGCTGCCGAAGATCGACGGCCAGAACGTGCCGGCGTGCCAGAAGCCGGAGACGGCGTCCCAGGCGTCGAGCGGGCGGGGCAGCACGTCGTCGGTCGTGAAGTCCAGGTCGTAGAGGAACTGCCAGATGGCGATGATGATCACGACCGCCAGCACCGGCGGGTACGCCGCGGCCAGCATCCGGCGCCACCGCGGCCGGGTCGGGACCGTGGACTCCTCGAGCGCGTCGAGCCCGGCCAGCGCGCGTCCCTCGGCGTCCTCGGCCTCGGTCAGGTCGAGCGCCTGGTCGCCGGTCAGGTCAGCGGGCATGACGGGCGATCTCCGCGCGCAGGGCGTCGGTGATCTCCACCGACAGGTTCGCGACCGCGGCGGACTCGATGCGCCGGGGACCGTCGATGGCGACGTCCCAGCTGCGCAGCACCCGGCCCGGCCGGCTCGAGAGCAGCACCACCCGCTGGCCGAGGCGCACCGCCTCGCGGACGTTGTGGGTGACGAAGACGACCGTGAGCCCGGTCTCCGACCAGAGCCGTACGAGCTCGTCGTGCAGGGCGTCGCGGGTGATGGCGTCGAGGGCGGCGAACGGCTCGTCCATCAGCAGCACCCGGGCGTCCTGGGCCAGCGCACGGGCCATCGCGACCCGCTGGCGCATGCCGCCCGAGAGCTCATGCGGCCGTGCGTCGGCCGAGCCCGAGAGGCGTACGAGGGCGAGCAACCGCTCGATCTCGCCCGCCCGCTCCTGGCGGGGCACTCCCCGCAGCTTGAGCGCCAGGCCGATGTTCTGGCCCGCCGTCAGCCACGGGTAGAGGGCAGCCTCCTGGAACATCAGCGACGGCCGTCCCGCCGGGGTCGTGATGGTCCCGGCGGTCGTCTTCTCCAGCCCGGCGACCAGCGACAGCAGGGTCGACTTGCCGCAGCCGCTTGCCCCCAGGATGCTCACGAACTCGCCCTGCGAGGCCTCGAGGTCGATGCCGTCGAGGACCAGCGGCCCCCGTCCGTACCGCTTGCTGACGCCGTTGACCTGGACGGCGGTGACCGTCTCGACGGCCTTCGGGCGCCCTGTCGTCACCGTCATGGTCTGCTCCGCTCGCCTAGTAGCCGGCGGTCGAGACGCTGGGCTTGCCCTGGGCAGCGAGGATCGCGTTCAGCTGCGAGAGCTGGAAGATGCCGTCGAGGCTGGCGTTCTTGACCAGGCCGGCCGCGACCGCGTGCGCCTGCTCGGTCGCCAGCGAGCTGGCGATGGGGTCGTCGGTCGGCGTGATCTCCGAGAACGCCCGGGTCAGGACGGCGGGCTTCAGGAGGGTCCCGCCGAGCTTCGGCAGGGCGGCGTTGATCGTCGCCTCCGACGCGGCCGGCGAGCTCTGCAGCTGGTTGATCGCGTCGAGCTCCGCGGTGATCAGCGCCTTGACGGTGGCGCCGTGCGCGGCGAGGTACTTCTTGCTGACCACCAGCACCGTCGTCGTGAACTGGCCTTGCGGCCAGAGCGACTTCTCGTCGACGAGCACGTGCGCGCCGTCCTCCAGGACCAGCCGGGAGGCGTACGGCTCCGGCACCCAGGCGCCGTCGATGGCACCGGACTTGTACGACGTCAGGATGGCCGAGTTGCTCGCCGCCGGCAGGATGTGCACCTCGCCGCCGCCGTCGGTGGTCGCCGTGAGGCCGATGCTCTTCACGTAGGCCCGGGCGGCGACGTCCTGCGTGTTGCCCAGCTGCGGCGTCGCGATCTTCGCGCCCTTGAGCTCGGCCGGAGTGGTGATCGACGGCTTCACGACCAGCTCGGCTCCGCCGCTGACGGCGCCGGCGACGATGACGTAGCCGCCCGACCCCTTCACGAAGGCGTTGATGGCAGGGCTGGGACCGACGAAGGCGGCGTCGATGCTGCCGCCGAGCAGCGCGGTGACCTCGGCCGGACCGGCGTTGAAGATCTTGGTCTGCAGCTTCGTGCTGCCCAGCTGCTTGGCGAGGTCGCCGTCGGCGACCGCGAGGATGGCCGGCGCGTGGGTGACGTTGGCGAAGTACCCGAGCCGCAGGGTCGCGGCGGGCGTGCCCGTGGTCGCGCCGACGGTCTGCGAGGCGAGCGCGCTGGCCTGCTGGCGGGCGCTGCCGCAGGCGGTCAGGACGAGGGGGACGGCGAGCAGGGCGGTGGCGATGAGCGGCATGCGGCGCACGGAAGAAGAGCCTTTCGGGACTTGGTGGACGGGGCGGTCACGCGGTCGGGCGGGCGGGCCGCCGACATCGCAGGCCCGGTCGGCACGAGTCCGTGCACCAGCCGACCCACGGCGTGCGGGTCCACTCCTGGTACGACACAAAGGAGATCGTAGCGGTCGGATTGATCACCCTGGTACGACCGCCGCGCCCGACGGGGCGGTCGGTCAGCGGCGCTGCCAGGCGTCGTCGTCGGCGGTGAGCCGGCGTACGACGCGCGATGGCTTGCCGCCGGCCACGTCGGCCACCGTCGTGTGCTCGAGGACCGCGCGGACGTTCGCCCGGACCGCGACCCACACCTCGCGCAGACCGGCCGCCGGCCCGGGGTAGGTCAGCGTCTCGGGGTACTTGCCCGACAGCGTCGCCAGGGGTCCGTCGACGGCCCGCATGACGTCGGCGAGGGTGATCTCGCTGGCCGGCCGCGCGAGCAGGAAACCGCCCTCCGCGCCGCGGACGCTGCGGACGAGGCCGGCGAGCCGGAGCTGGCCGAGGATGCCGGCGAGGAACGGGCCCGCGATGCCCTGCCGCTCGGCGATCCGGTCGGCCGCCACCGGCCGCTCGTCGCCGGCGGCGGCCAGCTCGACGAGCGCGCGGACGGCGTAGTCGGCCTTGGCGGGGATGCGCACGGTGGACAGTCTTACCCAGCGGACCGCCCGGGGTGATCGCGACGGTCCGGCGGGTCGGCGGCGATGAAGTCGGGGTCGCGCGGCGCCGATGACCTGCATGCGGCCAGCCGGTCGCCACCGCGCACCGGGGACGGGATGGGTCGAGCCGTGGGTCGACCGTGGGCCGCTTACGCCAGCCGAGCCGAGCCGTGGCTGGCCCTCAGCGCGGTGGCCGCGCTCGTCGCGGTGGTCGCCGGCGTCCCGGTCGTGGTCCAGGCGATCCTCGGCATCGGCCTCATCAGCACCGCGTCCGCCGCGTGGATCGTCCGGGCGAGCAGGCAGGAGCACGCCGACCTCACCCGCGTCGCCGAGTTCGCGATCGCCGACGAGCCGGTCGTCACGCCCGACGCGCTGCACCAGATCCTGCAGCGGACGGCCGCGGTCGTCGGCACCAGCGCCGCCTACGTCGTCGTCGTGGGCGAGACCCAGGTGCGCCGCGTCGGCGCGGGCCTCGACGAGCGCGTCGTCGACCCGGCCGAGGCGGAGACCTGGCGTGCGGTGCACGCCGCCCGCCGCGTGGTGCGCTACGACAGCGCCTCGCAGGACGCGGTCGCCGCCGGGCTGCTGCCGACGCTGGGCTGGGCCGACTGCCTCATCGCGCCGCTCGCCGAGGAGCCCGACCTCGCCGGCGTGCTCGTCGTCGCCGACCGGACCGCGGCGGGGACCGCGTACGGGGCGACCGACGAGCGGCTGCTGCGCGCCGCGGCGGCGCGCGTCTCGTCGCTGACCGCGACCGACCAGCTGCTCGCCCGGCTGCGCTACGAGACCCGCCACGACCCGCTGACGGGGCTGGTCAACCGCAGCGCGTTCCGGCAGGAGCTGGCGTCGCTCGCGGTCGACCAGGAGGTCGGCGTGCTGCTGCTCGACCTCGACCGCTTCAAGGACGTCAACGACACCCTCGGCCACCACCACGGCGACCTGCTCATCGCGCTCGTCGCCGACCGGCTGCGCGAGGCGGTCCCACCGGAGGCCGTCGTCGCCCGGCTCGGCGGCGACGAGTTCGCGGTGCTGCTGCCCGGCTACGACGCCCCGAGCGCGCACGGGGTCGCGCTGCAGATCTCCACCACGATCGCGCGGCCGTCGTGGGTCGACGGCGTGCTGCTCGACGTGCAGTCGAGCATCGGCGTGGCGATCAGCCCCGACCACGCCCGCGTGCCGGTCGAGCTGCTGAAGCTCGCGGACACCGCCATGTACGCGGCCAAGCAGGCCGACAAGCCGGTCGAGCTCTACGACCGCCGGCACGACCTGCACTCGCCGCGGCGGCTGGCGCTCGCGAGCCGGCTGCGGACCGCGGCCGACGACGGCCACCTCGTGCTGGAGTACCAGCCGCAGGTCTGCATCGACTCCGGGCGGGTCGTCGGCGTCGAGGCGCTGATGCGCTGGCACCACCCCGAGTACGGCCACATCAGCCCGGTCGAGTTCATCCCCGTCGCCGAGCGGTCGGGCGCGATCTCGACGATGTCGCACTGGGCGCTGTCGCAGGCCGTCGCGCAGGCCGCGAGCTGGCGCGACGACGGCCTCGAGATCGAGGTCTCGGTCAACCTCTCGATGCGCAACCTGGGCGACGGCAGCATCGCCGAGCACCTGCGGCTGCTGCTCGACCAGCACCGGCTCGAGCCGCGGCTGCTGACCCTCGAGGTCACCGAGAGCCAGATCATGGGCGACCCCGAGCGCACCCGGCAGACGCTGCAGGCGCTGGCCGACATCGGCGTCAGCCTGTCGATCGACGACTTCGGCACCGGCTACTCCTCGCTGGCGTACCTGCGGCAGCTGCCGGTCCACGAGGTCAAGATCGACCGGTCGTTCATGGCCGGGCTCTCGACCGGGGTGCAGGAGGCGGCGATCGTCCGCGCGATCACCGACCTGGCGCAGGCGCTGTCGATGCGCGTCGTGGCCGAGGGCGTCGAGGACCTCCCGACCCTGCAGCGGCTGGACGACCTGGGCTGCGACCGGGCGCAGGGCTTCCTGTTCAGCCGGTCCCTCGCGGCCGGCGACATCGCGTCGTGGATCGCGGGGCAGCAGCCGTACCTGCCGCGGGCCGACCGACTCGAGCCGGAGCCGCCGCCGGATCCTGCTACCCGGCAGCCGGCCCGGCCGGTGCCCGCGCCGTCCGCGCGCCAGCCGGTGGCCGACGACCGGACGAGCTACCTGCTCCCTGCACCGACCCGGCCCTGATCACAGCGCCGGGCGGAGTGAGTCGGCCCCGGTCGGGCATGCGGGAGGGGTGACCGCACAGCTCGACGAGTCCGACCACACCCACCCGGGCCGCCCCCGCGTCGTCGTGGTCGGGGGCGGGTTCGGCGGCCTGTACGCGGCCCGCGCGCTGCGGCGGGTCGACGTCGACGTGACGGTGCTCGACCGAGGCACCAGCAACCTGTTCCAGCCGCTGCTCTACCAGTGCGCGACCGGGCTGCTCTCCGAGGGCCAGATCACCAGCCCGATCCGCCGGCTGCTGCGCCGGCACAAGAACGCACGGGTGCTGCTCGGCGAAGCGCTGGCGCTGAACGCCGGTGCGCGCACGGTCACCGCGGCACGGCCGGACGGCACCCGCTTCGACCTCGGCTACGACTACCTCGTCATCGCCGCCGGGATGCGGCAGTCGTACTTCGGCAACGACTCCTTCGCCGCGTACGCGCCGGGGATGAAGACGCTCGACGACGCGCTCACCATCCGCCGGCAGGTGCTCGGCGCCTTCGAGGTCGCGGAGACGCTGCCGACCGTCGCGGAGCGGCGGCCGTGGCTGACCTTCGCGGTGGTCGGCGCCGGTCCGACCGGCGTCGAGCTGGCCGGCCAGATCCGGGAGCTGGCGATGCGCACCCTCAGCCGGGAGTTCCACACCATCGACTCCCGCGAGGCGCGGGTGCTGCTCTTCGACGGCGGCGACGCGCCGCTGGCCAGCTTCGGGCCGCACCTCGCGGCGAAGGCCTCGAGCACGCTGGAGAAGCTCGGCGTCGAGCTGCACCTCGGCGTACGCGTCACCGACGTCAACGCCTTCGGCGTCGAGACCGAGGCCAAGGACGGCACCTCCGAGCACTACGACGCCCGCACGCGTATCTGGACCGCCGGGGTCGAGGCGGTGCCGTTCGTCGCCGCCGCCGCGACCGCGCTCGGCGCCGAGCAGGACCGGGGGGGTCGCATCGCGGTGCGCCCCGACCTGTCGGTGCCGGGACACGACAACGTCTGGGTGATCGGCGACGTGATGGCCCTCGACCACCTGCCCGGCGTCGCCGAGGTCGCGATGCAGGGCGGACTGCACGCGGCCGGCCAGATCAAGCGGCAGCGCTCCGGCAAGCCGCACCGCAACGAGGCGTTCCACTACCGCGACCTGGGGAGCGCCGCCTACATCGCGCGGTTCCACGCCCTGCTGCGGGTCGGCCCGGTCCAGCTCTCGGGGTTCGTCGGCTGGCTGCTGTGGGGGCTGATCCACCTGGCGTTCCTGGCCGGCGTGCGCAACCGGTTCGGCGCACTGATCACCTGGCTGCTCGTGCTCGGACGGGCCGGGCGGCGGGAGCGGGCGATCCCCTACCGGTCGCTGAACGACGCCGCCTACCCCTACCCGGAGCCCGCGGAGCGCTGACCCGGCGCTCCGGGCGTCACCGCCTGCTCGCGCACCGCGTCCATCGTGGCCATGATCGAGACCGTCTCGTCGAGCGGCATCAGCGGGCTTTCGAGTTCACCGGCCGCGAGCCGCCGCGCGACCTCGTCGGCCTGGTGGCGCAGCCCGCGGCCCTCGTGCGTCGACGGGACGCGGGTCCGCTCGCCGACGCGGGGGATGAGGGTGACCGCGTTCGGGGCGTAGAAGTCGCCGTCCACCTCGATCCGCGCGTCGGTGCCGACGACGGCGGCGCGGGTCGGGCTCTTGGCCCGCAGCGTGCAGGTGAGGAGGGCGTGCGCGCCGCTGTCGTACCCGAAGAGCATCGAGGTCTGCGCGTCGACGCCGGTGAACGCCGGGTCGACGATCGACAGGACGGTGCTCGGCGGCCCCAGCACCATCGACGCGAACGAGACCGGGTAGATGCCGAGGTCGAGCAGCGCGCCGCCGCCGAGCTCGGGGGCGAACAGCCGCGAGCTGCGGTCCTCGGCGAAGTGCTGGCCGTGGTCGGCCGTCACGGTGACGATCTCGCCGAGCGCGCCGGAGTCGAGCCAGCCGCGGATCACGGCGACGTGCGGCAGGAAGCGCGTCCACATCGCCTCCATCGCGAACAGCCCGCGACCGCGCGCGACGGCCACGACGTCGCGGGCCTCGGCCGCGGTCATCGTGAACGGCTTCTCGACCAGCACCGGCTTGCCTGCCTCGAGCGCGAGGATCGCGTTGTCCCGGTGCAGCGGGTGCGGCGTCGCGACGTAGACGACGTCGACCTCGGGGTCGGCGACGAGCGCCTCGTAGCTGCCGTGGGCGCGGCCGACGCCGAACCGCTCCGCCGACTCCCGGGTACGAGAGCCGACGGCGATGACGACGCCGGAGTCGGTCCGCTCCAGGTCGGCTGCGAACGTGCGGGCGATCGCGCCGGTCCCGAGGATCCCCCACCGCACCGGCGTCGCCATGGCCCGAACCCTGCCAGAGCGCTACTGCGTGACGAGCTCGGGCTCCCGGGGTGCGTCCGAGTCGGCGCCCTCGACGTTGAGCTGCGGCAGCGCCCGGTCGAGCCAGCGAGGCAGCCACCAGTTGGCCGCGCCGAACAGGTGCATCAGCGCCGGCACGATGACGGTACGGACGATGAACGCGTCGATGATGATCGCGCCCGCCAGCCCGATGCCGAACTGCTTGATCGTCACGTCGTCGCCGAGCGCGAACGAGGCGAACACCAGGATCATGATCAGCGCGGCGGCGGTGATCACCCGCCCGGTCTCGGCCTGGCCGCGCGTCACGGCCTCGGTGTTGTTGCGGCGCTTGGTCCACTCCTCGTGGATGCGGCTGACGAGGAAGACCTCGTAGTCCATCGACAGCCCGAACAGGATCGAGATCATCAGCACCGGGATGAACACCTCGACCGGAGCGGTCGAGGAGATCCGGAACAGCGTGTGGCCGTAGCCCCACTCGAAGACCGCGTTCATGATCCCGAGCGCCGCCCCGACGGAGAGCAGGTTCATCGCCGAGGCGACCAGCGGCACCAGCAGGCTGCGGAAGACGGCCATCAGCAGCAGGAAACCGAGGATGACGATCACGGCGATGAACGGGATCAGCTTCGAGCTCAGCTTGTGCGCGAAGTCGACCTGACCAGCGGTCGACCCGCCGACCAGGACATGGACGCCGGAGCCGGCCTCGGCCTGCGGCAGCACCTCGTGGCGCAGGTGGTTGACCAGCGTCGTCGTCTGGCGCGCTTGCGGGCTGGTGGTCGGGAAGAGGTTCGCGATAGCGACCTCGCCGTTGGGGCTGACGATCGGCGCGGTGGCCGACACGATGCCCGGCTCCGTCGACACCTTCTGCACCAGGGACGCGAAGGCGGCCTCGTCCGAGGGTGACTTCAGCTCGCCGACGAGCTGCAGCGGGCCGCTGAAGCCGGGCCCGAAGCCCTTGACCAGGTTCTCGTACGCGGTCCGGGTCGTGCTGCCGGTCGGGTCGCTGCCGGCATCGTCGAGGCCGAGCCGGATCGTGAACACCGGCAGCGCGATGACGATGACGACGGCGACCGCCGTCAGCGCGGGCAGCACGGGGTGGCGCTCGAGGAACCGTGCCCAGCGGTACCAGAACGACCCGTACTGCTCCGGGCTCGGTCCGCTCGCGGCGAGGGCGCGGCGCTGCCTGCGGCTGAGCACCTTCTCCCCCACGAAGCCGAGCATGGCCGGCAGCAGGGTCAGCGCCGACAGCATCGTCAGCAGCACGGTCACCGTCGCGGAGACCGCGACGCCGTAGAGGAACGACAGGCCGAGCGCGAACTGGCCGAGCAGCGCGATGCAGACGGTGAGGCCGGCGAAGAAGACCGCGCGCCCGGCGGTGTTCACCGCGAGCGTCGCCGACTCCTCGATGGACTTGCCCCCCTTGATGGCGTTGCGGTGCCTGGTGATGATGAACAGCGAGTAGTCGACGCCGACGCCGAGGCCGATCAGGACGCCGAGGATCGTGGCGAACTCGGCCACCGAGAAGGTGTGGCTCAGCAGGCCGGTCAGCGAGTAGCCGATGCCGATCGCGACCAGCGCGCACAGCAGCGGCAGGAACGCGGCGAACAGCGCTCCGAAGGCGACGAACAGCACGACCAGCGCCAGCACGATCCCGATGCCGGTGCTCGGGCCGCTGCCGCTGTTCTCGACCTGCTCGATGTCCTGCCCGCCCAGGGACACCTGCAGCTGGCTGCTGTCGGCCGTCTTGGCCGTGGCGATGACCTTGTCGATGGCGTCCTTCGGCGTCTGCCCGACCTGGCCGTCGAACGTCACGGTCGCGTACGCGATGGTGCCGTCCTTGCTGATCTGCTTGGCGCCCGTGGCTGCGTACGGGCTCAGCACCGACCGCACGTGCGGCAGCGCCGCGACCTGCTTCAGCGCCGCGCTCGCGCGCTGCTCGACGGCCGCGTCCTTCACGGTGCCCGACCTGGTGGCGAGGACGATCTGGTCGGAGCTTCCCGACACGGCGGGGAAGTCCTTCTGCAGCAGCGAGATCGCGGTGGAGGACTCGGTGTGCGGAAGCGTGAACTTCGTCGAGAACGCCGTCCCGGCGGCCTTGCTGGCCGCGAAGCTGAGGACGAGCGCGGCAAGCCAGAGCACCAGCACCACCCGGCGGTGGGTGAAGCACCAGCGGCCGAGGGTCTTCACCGGGCACCGCCGCAGGCGGCCGGAGCGAGGGTGGTCAGGGGCACGGGATCTCCTGGAGATGCGTCGGGGTGCTCGGACGTACGGGGGTTCGGCGGCACCGGGTCAGGCGGTCTTCGCGATGGCGGCTGTCCGGCGTCGGCGCGACGGGGCGGCGCGGCGGGCTGGTGGGGCTGCGGCGAGCCCGGCCTCGAGCAGGTCGAAGGCCTCCTCGACGATCAGGGACAGCGTACGGCGGTCACCTGCGCGGGAGAGCTCCATCGCCGAGCGGATCGCCGCACCGCCCGTCGCGGCGAGCAGCCGGGGGTAGAGGTCCCGCTCCGGGTCGAGACCGCTCCGGCGGCCCATCTCGAGGCGGAGCGCGCGCTCGATCTCCTGGAAGCCGGCGTGGAAGCCGGCGTACAGCCCCGGGTTCGTGGCCAGGACGCGCTTCTGCAGGTCCAGCTCTTCGCTGTGACCCAGGAACGCGGCGGTGCGGTCGAGCACCAGGGCCCGCAGCACAGCGGCGGCGGGCTCCCCGTCGGGACGGTCGAGGCAGAACCGCGCGACGTCGGCAGCAGCCTCCGGTCCCGGGCCGACGAGGGCGTCCTCCTTGGTCGGGAAGTAGTTGAAGAACGTTCGCGGCGAGACGTCCGCCGACTCCGCGATCATCTCGACGGTGACGTGCTCGAGGCCGTGGGCGTCCACCAGCCGCAGCGCGGCCAGCCGCAGCGACTGCCGCGTCTCACGCTTCTTGCGCGCACGGCGGTCCTCGGTCACCGGAGCATCCTGACGCAGGGTTGCAGTCCGTGCAACTCTGCAGTCGATGCAGTGACTCTTCTCTCACCGACCAACCCTTGGCTATGGATCTCTATAGCCAGAGGTCCGCCCGTCGTACCCGGAAGAGCGTGCCGGACCGCGGCCGGCCGCGATGCAGGGCGTCTGCAGGACGCCCTGCATCGGGGGTCGTCAGGCCCTGCGGCGGCGGCGCCGGTCACCGGCGAGGAACGCCCAGGCCCCGGCGGCCAGGAACCAGCCGCCGACGCCGAGCAGCTCGAGGCTGTCGCTCCCGGTGAAGGGCAGGGCCGACGAGGCCGGCTTCTGGTGGAACTGCTCGCCGAGGACGTAGGAGAACAGGACCGGGCTGGTGGCCGACCCGCCGGGGGTCGTCACCACCACGTGCTCCTTGCCGGTGCCGGCGGGTGCCCGGAGGGTCACCTTCGTCGGGCTGACCACGTCGACGTCGACGGCCAGGTTCTTGCCGAAAGCGATCTTGGTGGAGCCGGGGGCGAAGCCGCTCCCGGTGATCGTCACGGGGTCACCCGCGGACCCGGAGCTCGGCGTCATCCCCCCGATGGTCGGTGCGGCGAGGTACGTGTAGCCACCCGCCAGGGTCACCGTCGGGCTGCCCGTGTCACTGACCACCACGT